>JBDSFA010000074.1:0-12879 GCA_039919785.1 Dokdonella sp.
TGCTGCTCGCGGATGAGCCGACCGGCAACCTCGACTCACTGATGGCGCGTGGCGTGCTGGAGCTGATGGAGGAAATCAATCGCCAGGGCACGACCATCGTGATGGTCACGCACGATCCGGAACTCGCCGCGCGTGCGCACCGCAACGTGCACGTGATCGATGGCCAGCTCACCGATTTCGACGATGAGCCGCAGCTGCGCAAACCGATGCGCGACGACAGTTCGACCACGCCAGCCATCGCCTGACGCCTTTCCTTCTCCCTCTGAGAGAAGGTGCCGAAAGCGGATGAGGGAAGGGCGTTGTACTGCGCGAAGGCAGTGGCTAGCCGACTACCTTTCCCTCATCCGCCCTGCGGGCACCTTCTCCCAATGAGAGAAGGAAAAGAAACAAGAAGGAATCACCATGTTCTCCTACTACTTCCAACTCGGCTTGCGCAGCCTCAGGCGCAACCCGATCCTCACCGCCTTGATGGTCGTCGGAATCGGACTGGGCATTGCCGCGAGCATGACCACGCTCACCGTCATGCACCTGATGGGCAGCGATCCGATCCCCTGGAAGAGCGACAAGCTGCACTACGTCCAGCTCGATAACTGGGACGTTAACAGCCCGTATTCCGATGATGGCCGTCCGCCCGATCAGGTGACCTTTCGCGATGCGGTCGCGCTGATGGCCGCGGGCAAGGCGGACAAGCAGGCGGCGATGTTCAAGATCGCGTTGCCGGTGCAGCCGCAGAACCCGGACATCAAACCGTTCCAGGCCCTTGGTCGCGCGACGTATTCGGACTTCTTTGCGATGTTCGAGCCGCCGTTCGAGTATGGGCACGGCTGGGACCGCACGCAGGATGCTGACCACAGCCGGGCGATTGTATTGACCAAGGCGTTGAACGAAAAACTCTTTGGCGGCCAGGACAGCGTCGGCAAGACGCTGCGCATGAACGGCATCGACTACAGCATCATCGGCGTGCTCGGCGACTGGAAGTTGCGCGCGCGCTACTACGACCTGACCAATGGTGCGTTCGCCGATGCGGAAGAATTCTACCTGCCGTTCACCGCGGCCATCGATCTCAAGCACCGCGCCAGTGGCAACAACAGCTGCTTCAAGTCGTCGGGCGAGGGATGGGATGCGTATCTGGAATCGGATTGCGTGTGGATCCAGATGTGGGCGGAACTCGATTCGCCCTCACGGCTGGCCGAATACAAATCATTCCTCGACAGCTACGTCAACGAGCAGAAGAAGCTCGGCCGCTTCGAGCGCCCGCTCAACAACCGGCTGCTGGACGTGAATGCATGGATGCGCGACCAGAAAGTGGTTTCGCGTGACGTCGAAGTGCAGACCGGGCTCGCCTTCGCGTTTCTCGTCGTCTGCCTGGTCAACACGATCGGCCTGCTGCTGGCCAAGTTCACGCGCAAATCAGGTGAGATCGGCTTGCGTCGCGCGCTGGGCGCCAGCCGTCGCGAAGTCTTCACGCAGTTTCTGATCGAGTCCGGCGTGGTCGGCGTCACCGGCGGCATGCTCGGCCTGGCTCTAACTGCCCTCGGCCTGATAGGCGTGCGTGCGCTCTACACCGACTACAAGTCCGTCGCACAACTGGACTGGACGATGATCGCGATGACGATCCTGCTGGCCGTCGTCTCCGCCCTGCTTGCGGGCCTGTATCCCACGTGGCGCGCGTGCCGTGTGCAGCCAGCGGCGCAGTTGAAGATGTGAAAGGCCGGGATTGGAGATTCGGGATTCGGGATTCGCGAAAGCGCGAGCACCGGTTCCGGAACTGCTCTCTCCAATCCCGAATCCCGAATCCCCATTCCCGGACCAAAGCCATGGAAATCCGCCCCATCCTCTCCGCGCTGATGCGCAGCAAGGTCTCGATGATCCTGATCGGCCTGCAGGTCGCGCTGACACTTGCGATCGTCTGCAATGCGTTGTTCATCATCGGACAACGCCTCGACAACATGAATCGCCCGAGCGGCATGAACGAGGCCGACACGTTCTGGTTCGGTAGTACCGGCTTTGGCGAAGGCTACAACGCGGCGGCGACCGAGAAAGCAGATCTCGCACTGCTGCGGCAGTTGCCCGGCGTCGCCGCGGCGACGAGTACGAATTCGGTGCCGATGAGCGATGGTGGCTGGGGCACCGGCGTCAACTTGCAACCGCAGCAGAAGACCTCGACCGCGGAGACGACCCTCTACCTCGTCGATTCCGAAGCGATGAATGCCTTCGGCACCAAACTCATCGCCGGTCGCGCGTTCAAGCCAGAGGAAATCGTGTCGGCGAATTTCGGCGACAACGTGCAGCCGCCTTCGATCATCGTCAGCAAGGCGCTGGCCGACAAGCTGTTTCCGAACGGCGATGCGCTGGGCAAGCAGGTCTACATGGACAAGGATCCGCCAGCCAGCACCATCGTCGGCATCGTCGAACGCGCCCAGGCGCCGTGGGTCACCAGCCAAGACATTGAGAACTCGATATTCGCGCCGGTGTCGATGCCGTACGGCAACTCCACGCGGTACCTCGTGCGTGCGCAACCCGGTCAGCGCGACGAGGTGATCAAGATGGTCGAGCAGAAGCTCACCGAAGCGAATCCGGGCCGCATCATCGGCAAGATTCGCACGATCGAACAAACGCGAAGGGACGCGTATGCGGGCGATCGCGCAATGGCGATCATCCTCTCGGTCGTAATCTTCGCGTTGCTGTGCATCACCGCGCTCGGCATCGTCGGCATGGCGAGTTTCTGGGTCGCGCAGCGTACCCGCCAGATCGGCACGCGGCGTGCTTTGGGCGCGACGAAAGCCGATATTCTGCGCTATTTTCAAACCGAAAATTTCATCATCACCACCATGGGCCTGATCGCGGGAGGCGTCCTCGCCTACGCTTTCAGCCTGTGGCTGATGCAGAATTACCAATCGCCGCGACTGCCCTGGTATTACGTGCCCATCGGCTTCGTCTGCCTGTGGGTGCTCGGCCAGTTGGCGGTGCTCGGCCCCGCGTTGCGCGCGTCGCGCGTGCCGCCCGCAGTGGCGACGCGCAGCGTCTGATCGACGAGCGTGATTGAAGAAGGGAGGTTGTGGCCGTCGCCGCAGCCTCCATGCTCGCGACATCGTTGCGACCTGACTTTCTGCACGCTGACTTCCAGCACTGTGCTCTCAGCGTGCGTCCGTACAGAGTGCGCATTCTGATTCAACCTACCAAGGAAGCCGAATGACTCCCCCAACGATCAAGCCATTGATCTTTGCCATCGCTGCGGCCTGCAGCTTCGCGGTTCACGCGGCACCCGCCGCCGATGTGTCAGTCCGCGTCAAGGCCTTGAACGACCTGCTCGCCGAGCAATGGCAGTATCAGTTGAAGGAGTCGCCCGAGTTCGCGACGATTCTTGGCGATCTGCGCTACAACGCCAAGTGGAGCGATTCGTCGCTCGCCCACGGCAAGCAGCAGAAGAAGGACGCTGAGGCTTTCCTCAAGCGTTTCGAAGCGATCGACACGGCGGGCTTTTCCGATAGCGACAAGCTCAACCAGCAGCTGATGGTGCGTCAGCTCAAGGATAGCTTGCGCTCCCTCGACCTGAAATTGAACGAAATGCCGCTGGATCAGATGAGTGGGCTGCACCTCCAGCTCGCCAGCTTCGTCAGCGCCATTCCATTCGCGAACACCCAGGAATACGACGACTACCTCACGCGCCTGCATGCGGTGCCGGTCCTGTTTGCGGAGCTCACCGAGGTCGCGAAGCAGGGTCAGCGCGATGGCATGATGCCGCCGAAATACCTGCTTGAGAAAGTCATCACGCAGATTGACAACATTGCCAAGCCGGCCGGCGCGGAAAGTTCGTTTGCTGAGCCGCTCAAGCATTTTCCGGACAGCGTGCCGGAGACCGATCGCAAGCGCCTGCGCGATGCGATCATTGCGGCGATCGACAACGATGTACGTCCCGCGTATCGCAAGCTCGGTGAATTTGTCAGCAAGGACTATGCGCCGCACGGTCGCACCGAGCCGGGTGTGTGGAAACTCCCGAATGGCGACGCGATCTATCGCTTCGACGTCGAGCAGATGACGACGACGACCAAGGCGCCTGCAGACATTCACGCGCTGGGCTTGTCCGAGGTCGCACGCATCGAAGGCGAGATGACGAGGATCGCCAAATCGCAGGGTTTCTCCGATCTCGCTGCGTTCCGCGCATCGCTGGCGGCGGATCCGAAGACGCATGCGACCTCGCGCGAAGACATCTTGAATCGCTATCGCGGCTTCATCGCGCAGATGCAGCCGGAGTTGCCGAAATTGTTCGGCTTGCTGCCCAAGACCAAGGTCGAAGTGGTGCAGGACGAGGAATTCCGCGAGAAAGAAGCGTCGGCCGCGGAATACCATCAGGGCACGCCGGATGGATCGCGGGTCGGAAAGGTGTACGTGAACACCGGTGACTTCGCCAATCGCAGCACACTGACGATCGAATCGACCGCGTATCACGAGGCGATCCCGGGCCATCACATGCAGATCTCGATCGCGCAGACGTTGCCCGCGTTGCCGCCGTTCCGTCAGCAGGCCGGGTATACGGCCTATATCGAGGGCTGGGCGCTGTATTCGGAGCAACTGGGCAAGGATATCGGCTTCTACAAGGATCCGCTGTCTGACTATGGTCGCCTGGCCGACGAGTTGCTGCGCGCCGACCGCCTCGTACTCGACACCGGCGTGCATTTCAAGCACTGGACACGCCAGCAAATGGTCGATTTCTTCCACGCACATTCGAGCGAAGATGAGCCGAACGTGCAGGCCGAAACCGATCGTTACATCAGCTGGCCGGGTCAGGCGCTCGCATACAAGGTGGGTCAGTTGAAAATCCTCGAACTGCGTGCACGCGCGAAGAAGGAGCTCGGCGACAAATTCGATATCCGCGGCTTCCACGATCGCGTTTTGGATGGCGGCGCGTTGCCGCTGGACGTGCTCGATGCCCGCGTCAACGACTGGATCGCCTCGGTCAAGTCAGCCAAGCCAACGGCGCACGCGCCGTAGACGGACGGATGCCGCAAACGGGCGTGGCTGCAATGTCGCGCCCGATCTGCAACCATTGGCCACCGCGCCGCATCCAAGCGGCGCATGCGCAAACAAGAGCCCACCACAGAAATGATGCGCACGGTCCTGGTGATCGACGACAACCCCGCGGTCGGCACCGCTCTGGACCTGCTGTTCAGCCTGCGCGAGATCCGCACCGTGGTCGCGAGCTCGCCGGAGGAGGGCATGGGTGTGCTCGCGCGAGAGCCGATCGATCTCGTCGTGCAGGATATGAACTTCAGTGCCGACACGACCTCGGGCGAGGAAGGCGTGGCGCTGTTCCGCGCGATCCGCGACCGTCATGCGGATCTGCCAATCGTGTTGCTTACCGCATGGACGCGCCTGGAAACTGCGATCGAGCTGGTCAAGGCTGGCGCGGCCGACTATCTGGCAAAGCCGTGGGACGATCACAAATTGTCCGCGACGGTCGAGAATTTGCTCGAGCTTTCGGAGGCGACGCGTGAAGTCGCGCGTTTCCGCGACGAGCGCAGGCGCCGGCGCAAGTCGCTGGACGCGAAGTACGATTTGCGCGGCATCGTGTTTGCGTCGGCTGCGACCGAACGCGTCATCGAACTCGCCTGCCAGGTTGCACGTGCCGACATACCGGTCCTGATTACCGGTCCGAACGGTGCGGGCAAGGAACGCATCGCCGACATCATCCAGGCGAATTCCGCCGTCAAGGGCGGTCCGTTCGTGACCGTTAATTGCGGCGCGCTGCCATCGGAACTCATCGAAGCAGAATTGTTCGGCGCTGAGCCGGGTGCGTACACCGGCGCTTCGAATCGCGCGCGCGAAGGCCGTTTCGAGATTGCCGATGGCGGCACGTTGTTCCTCGACGAAATCGGCAACCTGCCGCTCGCAGGGCAGGCCAAGCTCCTGCGCGTACTCGAAAGTGGCCAGTTCGAACGCATCGGCTCGAGCAAGACGCGCAAGGTCAAGGTGCGCGTGATCAGCGCAACCAATGCCGATGTACCGGCGATGATCCGCGATGGCCGTTTTCGCGAGGATCTCCTGTACCGACTCAACGTGATCGAATTGCGCATGCCATCGCTGACCGAGCGCAGCGAAGACATCGTGCCACTGGCCGAGCATTTTCTCGACGACGCGGCCGTGCTGGACAACAGCGCGCGCGATGCACTGGTCGGTCATGCCTGGCCTGGCAACGTGCGTGAACTCAAGAACGCGATCCAGCGTGCGGCACTGCTATGCACGGGCGGCGTGATCAGCGCACGCGACCTGGGTCTCGTCGCGGTTCGTGCGAGCAACGGCCGCATCGCACCCGAAGCCGAGCCCGATCGGGAAATGATCGAAGCCGCGTTGAAGTCGGCACGCGGCGTGATCAGCCAGGCGGCGGCCGAGCTTGGCCTGTCGCGCCAGGCGCTGTATCGGCGCATGGACAAGCTGGGGATAGAGCCGGGAACCGGCAATCGGTAATCGGGAATCGCAGAAGGCCGTGCGATGGCCCGTTGATTTCCACCGAAGTTTCGCCGTCCGAGTGAATGCGCGACCGCGTCGACCTTTTTCGCAATGATCCTGATGAAACCGGATTCCGCGATCCATCTGGACGACGAGCATATATTCTTCTCCCGAATCCCGAATCCCGAATCCCGAATCCCGAATCCCGAATCCCGGCTCCATGCGCCTGATCTCGCTCGAAGGAAAACTGGCCGCTGCGCTGTGCGTCGTCCTGATTGCTGCCGCGGCACTCGCTGCGTGGGCCACGATCTGGCTGGCGTCGCCTTGGCTCGGCGCCGCCGCTGCGGTGCTCGCGCTTGCGTTGCCGGCGCTGATTTTTGCGCGCGCGCTGGCGCGGCCGGTGGCGGCGCTGATTCGCGCCTTGTCCGGCAGCGTCGTCGCCTTCCGCGATGGTGATTTCAGTTTCTCGATTGGCGGTCGGCGTGGCGATGAAGTGGGCGATCTGGTCGACGCGCACAACGAACTCGGAAACGTGCTGCGTGAGCAGCGCCAGCATTTGTACGAGCGCGAGCTTTTGCTCGACACGGTTGTGCAAAACACGCCGACCGCGCTGATCCTCGTCGAGGAACGCGGTCACGTTGTCTACGCCAATCTCGCTGCGCGTCAGCTCCTCAATGGCGGTCGGCCGCTCAATGGCGAACGCTTCGAGGAAATCGTCGCAACCGCGCCTGAGCCGCTAGCACGCGCGATCGCGAGCGACGTTGACAGCCTCTTCAGCGTGCCGTTCGAGCAGGAGGAGGAAACCTTTCATCTGTCGCAACGCGCGTTCAAGCTGCAGGGCCGCTCGCATCGGCTGTACCAGTTGAAACGTCTGACGCGTGAATTGGCGCGCCAGGAAGTGGCGACCTGGAAGAAAGTGATCCGCGTGATCAGCCACGAATTGAACAATTCGCTGGCGCCGATCCGCTCGCTGTCGCACTCGGGGCGCGAACTGGCCCGACTCGGCGACATGACGCGCCTTGGCATCGTGTTCGACACGATCGAGGAACGCACGCGTCATCTGGAAGGCTTCATCCAGGGCTACGCGCGCTTTGCCAAGCTGCCGTTGCCGCGAAGGGAGCCGGTCGAATGGGTGTCGTTCGTCGACACGCTTTCACGCAACTACGCGTTCAAGCTGGTTGGAAATTTGCCGACCGTACCAGGCTCATTCGATCGCGCGCAGGTCGAGCAGGTACTGATCAATCTGCTCAAGAACGCACACGAGGCTGGCGGTGCGAGTGATGCGGTCGAGCTCGCGGTCGCATTGCAAGGTCGCGAGCTCCGAATCGAAGTGGCCGACCGCGGCAGTGGCATGAGCGAGACCGTGCTCGCCAATGCGTTGCTGCCGTTTTATTCGACCAAACGCAGCGGCTCCGGACTCGGCCTTGCGCTTGCACGCGAGATCGCCGAAGCGCATGGCGGTCGCGTCCAGCTGGCCAATCGCCGCAACGGCGGCCTCGCGGTGACCCTGGCGTTGCCGCAGGCAGAAACCGCAGCGAAGTCCTGATCGTCCGCCTGCCGTCAACGGTCCGAGGCTCGCAGCGCCTATACTCAGCGTATCGGGAACCACCTTCGCAGGAGAATCGTCATGGGAATGTATCTGCCGATCATCGTCGTCATTGTCGCGGTGATCATGCTGTCCAAGCTCGTGCGCATCGTGCCGCAGGGGTTCGAATGGACGGTCGAGCGGTGGGGCAAGTACACGCACACGTTGGAGCCGGGCTTCCATCTTCTGATCCCGGTGATGCAGAACGTCGGTCGCAAGATTAACATGATGGAGCAGGTGCTCGACGTGCCGTCGCAGGACGTGATCACCAAGGACAATGCGGTCGTCAAGGTCGACGGGGTGGTGTTCTACCAGGTGCTCGATGCAGCCAAGGCGGCCTACGAGGTCTCGACTCTGGAGATCGCGATCATCAACCTGATCATGACCAACATCCGCACGGTTCTGGGCGGACTTGATCTCGATGAAAGCCTGAGCAAGCGCGACGAGATCAACGCGAAGCTGTTGCGTGTGATTGATGAAGCGACGCATCCGTGGGGCCTCAAGGTCACGCGCATCGAGTTGAAGGACATCCAGCCGCCGCGCGATCTCGTCGATTCGATGGCGCGCCAGATGAAGGCTGAGCGCGAGAAGCGCGCGAACATCCTCGATGCGGAAGGCTTCCGCCAGGCGGCAATCCTCAAGGCGGAAGGCGAAAAGCAGTCGGTGATCCTCGCCGCCGAAGGCCAGAAGGAAGCCGCGTTCCGCGAAGCCGAGGCACGCGAGCGTTCGGCCGCCGCCGAAGCGAAGGCAACCGAAGTGGTATCCGCGGCGATCGTCAATGGCGACGTCAACGCGCTCAATTATTTCGTCGCCAACAAATATATAGAAGCGCTGAAGGCGATGGCAGCATCGCCAAACCAGAAGATGCTGTTGCTGCCGATCGAAGCGACGGGTGTACTCGGCTCGCTCGCGGGTATCGCGGAACTGGCGAAGAACGCATTGGCAGATCAGGCGACTCCGCGCGCGCCAATGCCGCCGCGCGCGGCGCCACCACCACCGCAGATTCCGCGCTGACCTCTAAAGCCCTCCTCTTCAAGGGGGAGGGTTGGGTGGGGATGGTGGATGAGCAACCTCTGCGTCTGACTCTCGCGATACAGGAACGCTCCAAATGGACAACCTCGTCAACAACTACAGCTGGTGGATCGCGGCGCTGGTGCTGATCGCCGCCGAGATGATCCTGCCTGGCTATTTCCTGCTCTGGATCGGTGTCGCTGCCGGCGTCATGGGCGTCGTCACCGTGATCGTGCCGAGCCTGTCGGCGATCGCGCAGGCGGTGCTGTTCGCCGCGCTCGCGCTCGCATCCTGTCTCGTCTATTGGCGTTACATCCGACCAATTGCCGAGCGGCGCGACGACCAGCCGCTTCTCAATCGTCGCGGCAAGAAACTGGTCGGCGAGCGCTTCGTGCTGATCGAGCCGATCGTCAATGGCCGCGGCAAGGTCAAGGTTGGTGATGGGCAGTGGCTGGCCGAGGGACCAGAATTGCCCGCCGGCAGCGAGGTTGAAGTCGTCTCCGTCGACGGCACGACACTGAGGGTGCGAGAGGTTTGATCAGGTTGCATGTCCGCTTCGCAGCCCTGCGAAAGTAGCGGGCGTTCGCGCCGTCGCTCACTCCCATCGTCGCAATGCGGCGCGCATTCCTCCGCGCGCCACATTGCTTAGTTCACGCTATTGCTTGTCGTATGTGTACAGCATGCCCTGGCCGCTGTTGTTCAATCCCTGAAACGCACCGACGAGAACGCCGCCATAGTTCGCTATGCCGACGCTGCTTCCGAAGAAGTCATTCGGTGTGCCGTCGCTGGCTGCAAGTTTCTGGACTTCGATCCAGGTGCCGTTGTTCATTTCGAACACATAGGCCGCGCCTGTTATCGTATTCGGCCAACCTACGCCGGTCGCGCCGACGACGGCCGTGGAACCACTGAGCGTCACGGAACCACCGAATCGCCAGTTTCGATACGAATCGCTCGCGAGCAGCTGTTGCTGCTGTACCCACTCTCCGTTTGTCTGCGTGAATGCGTAGACAGCGCCCGCTGACAGCTGCAACGGCAGGTTGGGATCGCCGGTGAGCGCCCACTCCGAGCCGACCAGCAGGTGGGTTCCGTCAAATGCGATTGATCCTCCGAACTCCTTACCCGTCGACGTCGGGCTTCCGATCAACTTCTGCTTTTCCAGCCAGCCAGGATTGCACCCGTTGGCGAAGCACTGCTTCTTGTAGACGTACACAGCGCCTACGTCGTAGTGGCCGTACTGGAACGCGCTCGACGCGCCAATCATCGCGGTGTCGGCGTCGATGGCGACAGCACCGCCGAAGCTCTCGGTAAATCCGCCATCGCTGGCGACGAACTTCTGCGCGACCGCCCATAGACCGCTGGCGTCCCTGCTGTAGCGGTACGCGGAGCCGTGACCATCGAGGACGTAGTTCGTGCCGCTGCAGAACGGCGCTCCGATGAGTGCATCGGAGCCTACGACTGTCACGGAACCGCCGAAGCAATCCTCGGCCAAGCCGTCAGCGGCGGTGAGTTTCTGCGTCTGGACAAAACTCCGGCTACCTTCGCGTGAGTACACGTAGACCGCACCCTGGTTCTGATGTCCGTCGACAGCCGCCGACCTCGCCCCTACCAGAGCCGTGGCGCCGTCGAATGCGACCGACAGGCCGAATAATGTGCCGGGTGCGCCATCGCTTGCGACCAGCCGCTGCTTCTGTACCCATAGGCACGAGTTCGTCACTGAACACTGCACCCCGCGCTGGTAGACGTACACCGCGCCTTGGTAATTGTTCGTGCTGTATGCGCCGACGAAAGCAACGTTGCCGGAAACTGCGATCGAGGAGCCGAAACCGGTCCCGTCGATAACGCGGATTCTCTGCTCGCTCCAGGTCAACGGAACCAGAGGGGCATCGGTCGTCGAGCGCGCATTGTCGTAGACCGTTGGAGGCGCAAGGGCAAAATCTGCGAGGTAACTTTGGCGCGCGCTCGCTCGCAAGGCGTCCGCCTCATCGGTGGAAAGGGGCGATTGAGATGCCAGAGCTGTGGCGGCGACATTCGATGCCAGCGCCAGTGAGGCGAACGGGATCGCCAATGCCAGGTAGACGTTTCGTAACGTCATGGTTGTGCTCCTGTTGAATTTGCGGATAAATTCCGCAGCATGGCGTTTACCAAAAGTACCAAAAGATAAATTGCGAACACGTCGTACTGGTGAGTCTGTCGCGCGCTCGCTCCAGCGGTCACCTGCGGCAACACGAACACGCGCAGGTTCCACGCCTCGCAAAATTCCACCGGTAGATCCTGTGGATGTTGCGCAAACCGCGACTCATGATGCGCGTCGGCGACATGTGGCGAGGCCGCGGGGCGCGGTGCGGCGATCGGGATCAACGCATCTTTCCGAACCTTGTTTGTGAGGCGCATCGAGGCTCATGCTTGCTCCTGGCTTGGGTGCGTTTGCAGGCATCCCCATCATCCCCGACAGCGATTCATTCCCGTCAATGCGCTCCTGCGCAAACGCTAGTGGTTGGAATGGTGGGCGCAGCCCGTGATAATGCTCACCCCGATTGGCGTAGCAGACCTGCAATGACCCAGAAGACCGTCCTCAACGAAACACACCGCGCGCTCGGCGCCAAGATGGTCGACTTCGGCGGCTGGGATATGCCGATCAGTTATGGCTCGCAGATCGAGGAGCACCATGCGGTGCGTCGCGACGCGGGCATGTTCGATGTCTCCCACATGACGGTCGTCGACTTGCGCGGTGCGCGTTGTCGCGAGTTCCTGCGTCGGCTGCTGGCGAACAACATCGACAAGCTCAAGGTGTCGGGCAAGGCCTTGTATTCGTGCATGCTCAATGAGCAGGGTGGCGTGATCGACGACCTTATCGTGTATTTCCTGAGCGAGGAGTTCTTCCGCGTCGTGGTGAACGCGTCGACGCGCGACAAGGATCTGGCCTGGATCGAAAAGCAGGCAGCGGCCTTCGACGTGACGGTCACCGAGCGCCCGGAATTCGCGATGATCGCGGTGCAGGGGCCGAATGCGCGCGACAAGGTGCTTGGACTGCTGACGCCGCAGACGCGTGCCAAGGCGGCGAAGATCGGCAAGTTCGTAGCAACCGAAGGGGACGGCCTCTTCATCGCGCGTACCGGCTACACCGGCGAGGACGGTTTCGAGATCATCGTGCCGCAGGACGATGCGGTCGCGTTCTGGAACAAGCTCGCCGCCGCTGGCGTCGCGCCCGCCGGACTGGGTGCGCGCGACACGCTGCGCCTCGAAGCCGGCATGAACCTGTATGGCCAGGACATGGACGAGACGATCACGCCGTGGGAAGCCAATCTCGGCTGGACGGTCGTGCTCGACGAGGGCCGCGACTTTATCGGTCGTGGCGTGCTTGAAAAGCAGAAGGCCGAGGGTGGTCACCGCGTGATGGTCGGCCTGGTCATGGACGAAAAGGGCGTGCTGCGCCACGGCCAGCGCGTTGCGACGCCGAACGGCGACGGGCAGATCCTCTCCGGCAGTTTTTCGCCGACCCTGTCGAAGTCGATTGCGTTCGCGCGCGTGCCGGCGGAATCGACCGGCACGTTGCAGGCGGACATTCGCGGCAAGCTGGTGCCAGTGCGTACGGTCAAGTATCCGTTCGTGCGCGACGGCAAGGCGTGTGACGGCGTATAGATCCGACGAACTCCAATCTCCATTCGCATGCGTCCGATTACGTTGCTAGAATTGCGTTTCAGCGGTACCTATCAAGGACTCGAGCCATGCAAGAAATTCCCGGCGACCTGAAGTTCATGAAATCCCACGAGTGGGCGCGCATCGAAGACAAGGGCACGGTCACGGTCGGTATTTCCGATCATGCACAGGGCCTGCTC
>JBDSFA010000130.1:0-2372 GCA_039919785.1 Dokdonella sp.
CACAGGATGAAATCCAGCTGCCGAGTGAGAATGTGAGACGGGCCAGTCCTCAAGTACTGCATTAACAATGGTCCCATGCAAAATGGAATCGTGGGCCAAACAATTGCTTTGTGGGAGCGGCTTCAGCCGCGATGCTTCAAGCGCCTGCCGGCAAAGCATCGCAGCTAAAGCCGCTTCCACAGAATTGAATCCAGTTATCAAGTGAGAACGTCACATGGGCAAATCAGTCGTAATCCTCGGCGCGCAATGGGGCGACGAAGGCAAGGGCAAGATCGTCGACCTGCTGACGCAGGACATCGGCGCCGTTGTGCGTTTCCAGGGTGGCCATAACGCCGGCCACACCCTGGTGATCAAGGGCAAGAAGACTGTCCTTCATCTGATTCCCTCGGGCATCCTGCGCGACGATGCGCTGTGCCTGATCGGCAATGGCGTCGTGTTGCATCCGGGCGCGTTGCAGAAGGAAATCGCCGAGCTCGAAGCGAACGGCGTTGAAGTGCGTTCGCGTTTGAAGATCAGCCCCGCAACGCCGATCATCATGCCGTACCACATCGCGCTCGATCAGGCGCGCGAGAAAGCCGCCGGCGGCAAGGCGATCGGTACCACCGGTCGCGGCATCGGACCTGCGTATGAAGACAAGGTCGCGCGTCGCGGCATCCGCATCGCCGACCTGCGCTATCCGGTTGAACTGGCCGAAAAACTGCGCAGCACGCTCGATTACCACAACTTCGTGTTGACGAATTACTTCAAGGTCGAGGCGATCGATTTCCAGAAGACGCTCGATGAAGCGCTCGCGTTCGGCGAATACGTCGAGCCGATGAAATCGGACATCGCCGGCATCCTTCACGAGCTGCGCAAGCAGGGCAAGAAGATTCTCTACGAAGGCGCGCAGGGTTCGCTGCTCGACATCGACCACGGCACTTATCCGTACGTCACGTCGAGCAATACCACGATCGGCGGCGCACTCGCGGGCACGGGTGTCGGCGCGAATGCGATCGACTACGTGCTAGGTATCGCGAAGGCGTATGCGACGCGCGTCGGCAGCGGCCCGTTCCCGACCGAACTCGATGACGAGATCGGCCAGGGTATCCGTGATCGCGGTCAGGAATACGGCGCAACCACGGGTCGCCCGCGTCGCTGCGGCTGGATGGATATCGTCGCGCTCAAACGCGCCGTCGCCATCAACGGCCTCAGCGGCCTGTGCATCACCAAGCTCGACATCCTCGACGGGATGGACAAGCTCAACATCTGCGTCGCCTACGAATACCACGGAAAGCGCAGCGAATACGCGCCGCTCGACGCGGCCGGCTGGGACGAGTGCAAACCGGTCTATCTGGAATTCCCCGGCTGGAGCGAATCGACCGCCGGCATCACCGAGTGGGACAAACTCCCGCCCGCTGCGCGCGCGTATCTGCGTGCACTGGAAGAACTCGCCGGTTGCCCACTCGCGATCGTCAGCACCGGGCCCGACCGCGATGCAAACATCGTGTTGCGCGATCCGTTTGCGTGAGTGCTCGACGTGCTTGCTGCCGGCTCCAAGGCCGGTAGTGAGCGGGATGCTCCTGCACACTCAGGCCCGAGGTCAGCGTCAGGCGCTGGCGCAGCCACGCCGCGCAGTCCGCTTCCGATAGCGAACCTTCAGCCAGTCTCAGATACACCGGATACAGCTCAAGATCATCCGCTTGCAGGCGACCGCCGTTCAGCACGATGAAGGTCTCGCAAATCACGGCTGCCGTACGCTTGTTGCCGTCGACGAAGGATGATTGCGTGCAAGCCCGAAGGTGAGACTTGCTGCCAGGCCGGCAAGATCGGGAGACGGATTCGCGTAGGCATGAAGTTGCTGCGGCCGCGCAAGCGCGGAATCCAGCAGGCTGTCGTCCCGCACGCCGGAACCGCCTCCATGGTCGGCGAGTTGGCGGTCGTGAATGGCCAGCGCAAGCGGCCTCCCGATCCATACGATCACGATCGTTCTACTGAGCAAGTTTGTGCAGCAGCGAGCGCCGATCGCGCATGATTCGCTCGGCTACTTCCATTGCGGCAGCGCGGTTGCCTGCGTTGGGCTTGCCGGGGGCGGGTTGAGCAAGGCCAGCGATTGAAAGCGAGGCAATGTGGGAGCGGCTTCAGCCGCGATGCTTGTTGCGAAAGGAACGACACCATCCCCACCCAATACTCCGGCCCTCAGGCACAGCCTTCGGGCGTTCATCGGCGCGCGGACCGATGGTCCGCAAGCGCGCCTCTTCACCCCCTTGAAGGGGATGGCTTAAGGCAGCGCGCTTTAGCCCTCCCCTTCAAGGGGAGGGTTGGGTGGGGATGGGTTTCGTTCGAGCGCACAAACGCGCCCATAAGGGAGAACCGGAGAGCGAGGCATTGTGGGA
>JBDSFA010000259.1:0-16883 GCA_039919785.1 Dokdonella sp.
GTATTCCGTTCGCTAACGAACAGAGCTTCGTAGTCTGGCGATCGGCGGGGCAGCGCGAGCACACGACTGCCCCTGGGGGCCATCTGATCGCCGGCCTTGGGATCGAGGGGACTGGCGTGCTCCATCGGGACGGCCTCGACACTCTGGTGATCTTCCGCGACGGTTTCTGGCCGCCGGCAATGCGGGTGCCGACGGCGATTCACGGCGTTGCAGCGCCGTGTCTAGCCGAATGCAAAGATAACGACGGACCCTGTTCGATCAAACGAAAGGCAACCGCGCGCGTGACGCGTGCAGTCGCCCGGCATGAATCCCGCGGTGCGGGTTACCCCATGGGATCGTGCGGCCGCGATCGACGCGTGCGATTCGCGGACCACCCCGCCGCGGCAACCAACGCCGCCAGCAGTCCAAGCTCGCTCCAGAGAGACAACGTCGGTGCGCTGGTAGCTGTCACGGCGCCAGTCAGGGTGTAGGACTGGCTTCCGGGACAGTCGGCGGAATCCGTTGCCATCACGGTAAACGTGAAGCTTCCTGTCGCCGTCGGTGTGCCGCTGATCGTTCCGTCGGTGGCGAGATTGAGGCCGGATGGCAGGGCTCCCGATCCGATCGTGAAGGTATATGGCGCCACGCCACCTGAAGCCGTCAGCGTCTGCAGATAGGGAGTGCCGGGAACGGGTTGGACAAGCACCGTGGGAGAGACCGTGATTGTTCCGCACGCAATTATGTTCACGATGACGGTGTAGCTCACATCACCGACGCAACCGAGTGCGTCCGTAGCACGGACCGTGAAGCTGAAGCTGCCCGAAGCCGTTGGTGTTCCGGAAAGGGTGCCCGCCGGAGTCAGCGAAATACCGGGCGGCAGCGCGCCGCCCATCACTGCGAACGAATAGGGCGCCGTGCCGCCACTTGCCGTGAGCGTTTGCGAGTAGGGCGTTCCGATCGTCATTGGAAGGAGCGACGCGGGCGCGATCGTCAACACACCACAACTGCTGCAGATAGTGGCATCGTTCGTATCCAGCGTGACCGCGCCCGTTCTTGCAAGCGCGCGACCGGAAACGCTGGCGCCGGTATTGAACGTGATGCTTGCCATCACCAGGATGTTGCCGACGAACTGCGTCGTCGTTCCGAACGTGGCGGAACTTCCGACCTGCCAGAATACGTTGCAATCGCTGCCGCCGTTGATGACCACGACGCGAGATCCGCTGGCCGTTGTGAGAGTGCTGCCAATCTGGAAGACAAACACCGCTCCGGGATCACCTTGTGCGTCGAGCGTCAGCGTTCCGGTGAGCTGCGCGGACGTGGAAAATACGTAAACGCCGCTTTGCAACGTGAGGCCGCCGAGGTCCTGTCCCGTGAGCGTGGCGGTGGACGCCTCGCCTGCAAGCGTGTTGTACGCCGTCGCGGCGTCGCTCTGGGCCAACAAGGCGACGGGGTCGTTCAAATGAATGGTGCCGCCCGCGACAACTCCTGGGGGGAATCCGACGACAGCGGATCCGGGGCTGACGCCCACGTCACCGAGCACGTTGGTAGGGCCACTGTTGGTTACCGTGGAACCGGCAAGGACAACGAAACTTCCTGCCTGCCCGAGGGGAGGGGCGGCCTGCGCCGAGGCATGAGAAACCATGAATGCGCAAACAAGGGGAAAGAAGGCCCGAGCGATTTTTCTCGTGCAGCGATCAAGACGAAACATGGCCAACTCCCTTTGTGCTGGAAGAGAGGATCTCCTCCAAACGGGTCGCTTCGCCGTGCCGGTCCAACGCGCATTGCGCCCCCTTGAGCGTATCAGCGTCGTCGACAAAGAACGTTCGTTCCGAGCGAATGGACATTCACATGCTCTCTCTCGAAGTCCACAATGTCTGTACGTCAACGTACATAGACCAAAAAAGGAAATCGACGGAAGGATCGGAGGCCGTCGGCGTGCCGCTGCCAGAACGACCATCATTCGCCTGCCGCTTGCGCCCTCGCCGGACCGCACATCCGGCGGCCCAAGCTCGCGCTCATTTGCGCGTCGCGCGGCGAACGAGCGCGGGCACAGTGAGACCTTGCGCGAAAATCGAAAACACGACGACGCAGTAGGTCATGGCGAGGATGATCAATCGCTCCCGTCCTGCCGGCACCCACAGCGCCAGCGCGACCGAGATGCCGCCGCGCAAACCTCCCCAGACGAGGACCGAAGGCGAGCCTTTGGGCAAGTCGAACGTCTTTCGAAACAGGCTCACGGGCACACCGACGGTGAGTAAGCGCGCACCAAGGGCGATCACGATGGCCAGCGCGCCAGCGAGCACGAGCGCCGTCGAGAACTCGACCATCAGAACTTCGAGGCCGAGAAGCACGAACAGCACCGCGTTGAGGATCTCGTCGAGCAGATCCCAGAACATGTCCATGTACTGCCGCGTGCGGTCGGACATCGCGTGTGAGCGCCCCCGATTGCCGACCATGAGGCCTGCTACCACCATGGCCAGTGGGCCGGAGATATGCAGACGACTCGCCAGTGCATAGCCGCCGACGACAACGGCCAGCGTGATGAGCACCTCCACGTGATACTGGTCGATGCTCTTGAGCATGCCCACGGCGAGAAAGCCCAACAGCAGCCCGAAAGCCACGCCGCCGCCGGCTTCCTGCAGCAGCATCAAACCCGCCGAAACGGCCGACGGCGATGAGCCGCTGGCGGCAATGCCTAGCAGCAACGAGAACATCACGACGCCGACGCCGTCGTTGAAAAGGCTCTCCCCGGCAATGACAACTTCAAGGGGCTTGGGTGCATTCATGGACTTGAGGATGCCGAGCACGGCAACGGGATCCGTCGGCGAAATCAGCGCACCGAACAGCAGGCAATGAAGCCACGGCAGCTCGAGCCCGAGCCAAGGCAGGGCGACTCGCAGCGCGGCACCGATGACCAGCGTGGAGAGGATCGTACCGACCACCGCCAGGCTTGCCACCTGCCAGCGATATCGCTTGAGCGCGTCGAGGTTGACGTGCAGGGCGCCGGCGAACAGCAGGAAGCTCAGCATGCCTTGAAGCAGCACGTCCGAGAAATTGATCGACTGGAGGAACGCTTCCTCGTGCTTGCGCAATGCGGGAAAGCCCAGGCTCGAGAGGAGCACGATGGCCAGCGACAGCGACAGGGCCAACACCATCACGCCAATGCTCAGCGGCAATCGAACGAAGCGCTGGTTGACGTAGGCGAGAACGGCGGTAACGACGATGCAGATGGCGGCAAGATCGAGCATGGTCAGTGGGCATCCACGAAGGCAAGAACGTCGCGCATGGTGCCATCGCGCAGGGTCACGAACAGCGCGTGCCGACGTTCGACATCGGCTCGATCAGACGCATTGCCGATACTTCGACGGGCGTCCTCGATGACGAGATCGGCATGCCGAGACAGCGCCACGCGACGGTCCGTATCCCGTTCGCACGCGACCGTCGCGCATAGTACAGAGAGCATGCTCAGATACACGGCCGCATTGCCCTCGGCATTCTGGCGGATCATGTGGAACATGATGTCGCTGAGCTGTGCGTATGTCAGCGAAGGAACCATCAGCGATGCGACGCCTTCGTGCTCGATCACGCCTGTCTTCAGCATCTGGCCCGAAAGATCGCACAGCGAAGAACCCAATCGGTCGAGCACGCTCATCGCGGTGTGCGGATCGTTGATGCCCGGCGAAAGCGCCCGCACGGCAACTTCGACCAACTGCCGGATCGCCTGTTCGGTGTCGCCGGTGCGACTGCGCGTGCGGCCAAGGGCGGTGGCATCGTGGATGGCGCTCTCGGCGTTGGGCACCGCGGGCGTCATCACGGCAATGGGACTTCCCGGGAAGACATAGTCGCCGGGTCCCACCAGCAGCCGCAGACATGTTCCATTTTTTGCGGCCCACGCGGCAAGGCCTTGCCTGTCCACATGCTGGAGATAGCCACGCCTGGCGTCGACTACCGGCGTCGCCTCGTTCCATTGGTCGGACGGAAATCCAGCGACCGATGGTGTGTCGGTGATGAGATCCTTGAGGCCGCTTCGCATGTCTTCGCTGACCAGGTCGATGACCGTGTCCACGTTGATGCGGCTGGCCATGTGGCCGACGAAATACACCAGCGTGGCAACGCACACGAACGCGAGGACGATGCCGAAGGTTAGCGCGATGTGCGGCGTGAACAGTCCCTCTTCCTGCGTGCGTACGCTGCGCAGAACCATCAGCGCATACGAGAAGGTGCCGAGGAAAACGCCCAAGGTCGCCTGGTTGCCGCGATCACGGGTGAAGTTGCGTAGCAGCCGCGGGCCCATCTGCCCCGCGGCAAGCGACAGCGCTGCAATGGTGATCGAAAAGACCGTACCAGCCACGCCGATCGTGGAGGATGCAATGGCACCGAGCAGCGTACGTGCGCCTTCGCCACCACCGTTGTAGAGCCAGTTCGACCTGGTCAGCCAGGCGGGCAGGAGGTTGTGTCTATCCACTGCCAGAAACAGCATGGCGAGAACGACACTTCCCAGCACCATCGCCGCGGGCACTAGCCAGAAGCTTTCCGCGAGGTCACTGACGAGCTGGCGCAGGCGCACTTTCAAGGATCTTCCTTTGTGTGGATCACGGCGCTTGCGCGCAAAGGGCGTGCAGTGAAGGGGAAACCTGCAAACGCTCGCTTGTGCAAGTCCACTGAATGAACTGGCGCGAGCAATCTGCCAAGATTGTCTGGGCGTTCCTCGGTTCGCTGGATTCGTGGATATCGCAATGTGCCTCAATAGTCCAGTGTCGATGTCCGCGTCTGTCCCTCCGCTTCGTAGATGAGATCGATGGGTCTTGACGCCGACGCGGCCACAGCCGCTTTCAGAGCTTAGGGATCAAAAGGCTTTCCATTGAAGGATCGGCCTGCTGCTGTATGCGTTCTCGACGGAAGAACCCGGCGCTGCCGGAGTTCCATATCTCTCCAATGCTTGCATCGTGTACAGAGGGATCTATTGCGCGTATGCATCTCCACTAGCATGTCTTGATGAGCAATCATGCGCTACCTCGATTTCAGGTTCATCAGACATCGAGACGCTGTACGTCGATCGATGGGCGGCGACATCGTTGTTTTCGTTTCGTTAGCCCGCGAGGAATATGAACTCATGAAAAAAATTGTCACTATCGTGCTGCTCTTGTTTGCGTGTTCCCTGCAGGCCGCCGAAATCCCCGAAATCGCCATGAAGGGCGCCCGGACGATCGTCCTGGTTCGCCACGGCAACTATCTGGCCGATTCCAGGATTGATGAAAAAATCGGCCCGGGGCTGGCACCGCTGGGCGTCGCACAAGCACATCTGGCCGGTGCGCGGCTGCGGGGACTACCGCATCGATTCGATGGCTTGTACGTGAGTCCGATGCAGCGGGCGCGCGATACCGCGGCGGTGATTGGAGAGGACTTGCCCGGACGGTCGTTCAGCGTGCTCGACGACCTGCACGAATGCACGCCGCCGACACGACGGACCAAGGTGATGGCCGCTGAAAAGCCCACGGATCTCGCCGCTTGTCAGGCGCAGCTCGACCGCGTGTTCGCGAAATATTTTGTTCCGGCAGACGGTGCAGCACGCACCGATTTGTTCGTCTGTCATGGCGACGTGATCCGCTATCTGGTCACGCGAGCGCTCGGTGTCGACAGCAAGGCCTGGCTGGAGATGTCGCTGGGTCACGCCAGCATGACGACGATCCATATCAAGGCCGATGGCAGCATGCAGGTCATCGCAGCTGGCGACGTGGGACACATTCCACCGAACCTGCAATCAGGGACGAGTGCGGACAAGGAAACGTCCGATCAGAGTCTGACTCTTGGCGGACGGTAGTTGGCGACGGCCGCCGTCGCACAAGGCCGCAGCCGGCCTGTCGTTCGCTACTCGAAGCCGTTGCAGAAAATGCAGTCGACACCCGCGACCGGGCCGTCTTCGTAGTTGCTGTCGATGTTGAACGTGACGCCGCCCCAGGTTTCATCGTGTCCGCCCTGGTATTGGTGGATGCGCTGCTGGTTGGCCCAGTTGCTTTCAGACAGGCCGCTGATCGGCGTCACGCGCGCGTGTCCGTCCCAGCTTGCGATCCACACCGCGTCCGGCGGATGGGCAATCGCCGCCCAGTCCGCGTTGGCGTTGCTCGGGCCGCCGTACACACCCGAGGTATTGCCCAGCTCGTGCAGGCGCTCGGTCCAGCCGTCGATGAAGGCGCTGACGGCCGCGCTGCTGGGTGAATAGCCTTCCATATCGTAATAAATCACCGTGGCTTGTTGCAGGCCCAGGGTATTTACCTTCGCGATGGCGAGGTCAGCCTCGGCAATGCCTTGCTGCCGTGCAGTCGCTGGCGTGCTGCTCATCTTGCCGCAGCCGCTGCAGCCGCTGCCCGGCGCCTGCGGCCCCACCCACGTCGGAATCAGGTGCCAGCCCTGCGCGAAGATCGCTTTCACCCACGCTCGCGTCAGCTGCGACTGCGCGCAGCCCCGGTTGCTGCCGCCGATATAGATGTTGGCATCGCTCCAGGGCGTGCTCGTCCACCACGATTGCATCTGCGCGATGGTACCCGCCGCGCACTGATCGAAGCCCTTGTGGTTGTGGCTGATGTCGACCGAATCCGGTTGCGGGCCGGGCATCGACACAGCGATGCGCGGCGTGATGTCGGTCATCGTTTGCGCACCATCGTTTGCGAGGAACAGGTGGCTCTGCTGGCGACAGTCCGTCTTGGGTGCGGCGCAGCTGCCATAGTTCACGCGGATCCAGCCGTGGTCCACCGTGTTGAAATCGAGCGTCGTGATCGCGGCGCCCGCCGGCAGCGTGTCGCGCAGGTTTTGCGTTCGCGGCATTGTGCCGTTGCGCAGGAGCGAAAACGCGTCCAGCTTCGCCGGAGCCACCACGAGGTTTTGCGCATCGACCGCCTCGGCCAGCCAGCGTTCTGCACTGGCATCGCCGGGCAGTGGCAGCACGCGTTCAACACGCCATTGTGCGCCGCCATCGTGTGTTGTGTAGAGCATGAGTGTCCACGCGTTGCTGGCGTCGACGCTGGCAAGCGTGAGCGTGCCGTCGTGTTTGCTGCGGAAGTCGGGGCGCTGGAATACAACGCGCCTGTTCGCGTCGACGCCAGGCAAGGTTTGCCGTTGCCAGCTCGTGCCGCCATCGCGGGTCACGTACAAGCGATCGCGCTGTGGCCCGCCGGCGAGCCAGCCCATCTGCGGCGACACAAACACGGGTTGCGCGACGATCGGCGGCGCTGGCAGCACACGCCAGCTGCGGCCGCCGTCGTCCGTGCGCAGCAGACGTCCGCGCTGGAAATTCGAGCTTGAAGGCGCGCGTGCGATCAGCCAGCCGTGGCGCGCATCGACGAAATCCAGCGCCATCGGAGTCGCATCCGCAAGCGCCGCCGCGGTGAGTTGCTCAATCGTCCAACTCGCACCGCCATCGCGGGTGTGCGCGATGGACGACAGCACCGGTGTTTCGATTCCGGTGGGATCTTCGCGCGCGATCGCAGCCCAACCCTCGCGCGCATCGATAAAGAATACGGCGTCGATGCCGGCGAAATTTGCCGACTGCGGCGTGATGTCCAGCCAGTTTTGGCCGTCATCCGCCGTGCGCAGCAGGTGCATGCGTCCCGCTACCCAGCCCTCGTCCGAATTGAGCAGGTGCATCGACGTTACGTCCAGCGCAACGGTGGCCTCATCGCTGGCGGCGTTGGCATCAAACCAGAATCCCGACAGTGCGGCCAGCGCCGCGATCACGCACCAGCCGAATCCGATGGGCACATTGCGGCCCGTTGGGCGATGTGTCTTGCATTCGCGATTCATCGATTCCCCCGGATCGCCGTCCCGACGGCACAGGCGCATGCTCGCACGAAGGCACGCGCGGCGCATTTGTCCTTGCCAGCACGGCGATCGCGATACACCCGTGCGCGCGACATTGCCGCCGCTCGGGCGGAAACGTACTTGCGCCTCAATCAGACGGCGGCCATATTGGTCTTGAGCGCAAGGCTACGGGATCCGCCTCCCAATGCCGACCTGTCGACACAGGTGGCCGTTGGATTCAATCGCAGTAGGCGATCAACCGAGCAAGCGTGCCGGGAGAAATCCACGAAAATGGCCGTCTCGCGCCCGCCGTGGCGCGCAGGATTCGCGAGCGGCGTTGCGGATGATGTCCTGTCTTGATGAGGTGAATTTGGCCGCGCGAAAAACCGGAGGAGTCCCATGAAGTGGTGGACGATTGCCCTGGGTCTTTTGGCCGTCTGCGCAAGCGCGCATGCGCAGCCGTTGGCGTGGCAGCCCACCAACGGGCACACGCAAATCCCGCTATGGCCCGGAACACCACCCGGTGCCACGCCACTGCCGGGACCGGAATACGCCGAGACAGATGACAAGTTGCTGATCGCCGGCAAACCCGTGCTTGCCGTTAGCAACGTGTCGCAACCCACGATGACGGTCTATGCGCACACTGGAAAGAACACGGGTGCCGCGGTCGTCGTGTTTCCAGGCGGCGGCTTCCAGATACTGGCCATGGATCTGGAAGGCACCGAGGTTTGCGACTGGCTGACATCCGCCGGCATCACCTGTGTATTGCTGAAATATCGGGTCCCGAGTGAACCCTATGTCTGGCAATGCGATTGCCGGCCGCACAATTTTTCGACGCCGGTGCCGTCGTTGCAAGATGCCCAGAGAACGCTGAGTTTGGTGCGATTTCATGCGGAGGAATGGAACATCGACCCACACAAGCTTGGCGTGCTCGGATTTTCAGCGGGTGGGTATCTGGTGGCGGAAATCAGCTCGAACTTCAAACACCGCTGGTACAAGCCGGTGGACGCGGCCGACAAGGAAAGTAGCCGTCCCGATTTTGCCTTGGCGATTTATCCCGGACATCTTACGGCGGACGGTCATGCATTGAATCCCAACGTTGCGGTGTCGCATGAGACACCACCGACGTTCTTGCTGCAGGCAGAAGACGATTCCGTGGACGGTGTGAACCAATCGCTGGTCTACTACGCCGCGCTGAAGAGCGCCGATGTGCAGGTAGAGATGCATCTGTATGCAAACGGCGGGCATGCGTTCGGGCTGAGGCCAACGTCGAAACCGATCACGCGCTGGCCAGAATTGGCCGAGACATGGATGCGCACCATCGGGATTATTCCGCCTGCGGGCCGATAGGAAGGAGTGGTTTCTGACCACTGTTCTGACGACGCGCTCTGCGACCCGTTCGACGAATTCGCCATGGACGCGGAAGAGAACAAGGCGTTGTTCGTCGAGGTCGGCAAATTGCAGATGCCGCTTCTCGCGATCGGTGGCGAACTTTCATATGACGCCGCGACGGCCAACAAACGTGAGGCGTTCGCGACACACGTGCAGTGCGCCCTGCTCAGAGGCTCGGGGCACTGGATCATGGAAGAGCAGTCCGATCAGGCGAGGGAGGTGATCGTTGCGTTCGTTGCACGCTGAAGAGGCGCACCGGCAAGATCGTGTGTCATGCAGCAACCGTCAACATGATGCTCTGCGAACGACGCTGCTCCGCTGCACGGAGGCGATCTCGAATTCATCACGCATTGATGCGCTTTGTCCAACGACCAGCTCGGCGACCAGAAAGTCGTCGAACGTGACGACTGCGCGACGAAGTCCAGGTTTGACGAATTTCCGGCGCAACGACGGAAAAATGGCCGAAAACACCATCGAATATCGCGGGTGTTTCGCGCTTTATCCTTTCTTTTCAACGGTCCGTCGCCGCCAACCCTCGCGAAGTGGTTTGGGCGGCGGTGGCTCGCGCCTTGCAACGCCTGCCTATTCGCCGTTGATCGGATGTGACTCATGGGCCGGGAAGTGTTCAGACGTACGCTTGGCGTCGCCGCCGTCAGTGATGCTGTGCCTTGGGAATGCTCGATGCAGGACACACCGGATGTGCTGCTGACTTGCGCGGCGGCAATGCACCTGCCGAAGGATTGGAAGTGCGCATGGCTCGATGAGGGTTGGCGCGTTGAGGAGCACACTGAGAAGGGTCGCGTCACGTTCGCACTCATGCGCCCAGAGGCGTCATCGGCGTCGGATCCGCCGCTACCCTCGGTGGATGCTCTCCCGCATGGGCTGTCGGGTGCCCTCGCCATGCCGGCGCAGGTCGCATCAGGTTCGCGCCCAAATGAGTTTGCGGGCCTGTTGTCACGCAGTGCATTCCTGGCGCAGTTGTCCGATGTGATGCAAAGAACCGAACACGGATGCTGTGCGTTGATGGCAATCCGCATAGACCAGCCTA
The DNA here is from genome assembly GCA_039919785.1 of Dokdonella sp. Classification (GTDB taxonomy): domain Bacteria; phylum Pseudomonadota; class Gammaproteobacteria; order Xanthomonadales; family Rhodanobacteraceae; genus Dokdonella_A. Next base: position 10,214 of record JBDSFA010000259.1, read on the forward strand.
TGAAGATCGCCGCACAAGCCGATCGCAGCGTGCTGTTCGATCTGGAGGAACAGATCTGCGCGCGCGTGAAGGGCCTCCTGTACGCAGGCGACGCCATGACGATCTGGCTGGAAATGGGTTTCGGCATTCTCGTGCAGCGCGACGACAGTGCGTCGGTGTGGGAACTCGCCACGAAAATTTGCGCGGCCGTCGCCGCCGAACCGTTCATCGTCGGCGGTAGTTCGCCACTCGCGCTCACCGCTTCTGTTGGTCTCACCCTCGCGCCACACGGTCCGGTCACGGACGGCAGCCACCCCTGGTTCGCTTCGGCGTACGCGGCGCAGGCCATTGCGCACCGCCATGGCGGCAACCGCGTCGATGGATTGCTGACGCGCGAGTACGAGCCGATGGCTGCTGACCGCGTCCTGATCATCCGCGAATGGGCGATCGAAGCGAAGACCGGCGGCAACGTGCTGATCGAATATCGCGCGCTCCTTCCGGTGAAGTCGACGTTGCCGCCGCTCTATTGCGTGCAGGCGAAACTTCGCGACCTGCGCGCGCCGTTGCGCGGCGTCTACCGCGCCGAGTACCTCCGGTTGGCGCGCGACGCGGGCGCCATGGTGATGATTGACCGCATGAGCCTGTTCCAGGCGCTCCAGACATTGGAACAGGAGGATGCGCAAAAGCGTGCAACACGGCTGATGGTGACGATTGACGTTGCGACCTTGCTAGGCGTCCCCTGGCGCTGGCTGGAAGCCGAATTGCGCCGACGAGCCCATGTTGCGGATCGTCTCGTGATCGAACTGGACGCCTGCCACGAACTGACCGCAGCGGAGGCCACGGCGAGCATGACGAAGCTGCGCAGCTTCGGTGTACACATCTGCTTGGCATCGACGGAACTGTCCGACGTGTCGGAATGGGCGCGCTTGCCGGCGGACTTCCTGCGTATTCCGGCGTCGGCTGTCGAAGGCGCGACTGTGGCGGAATTGAGTGCCCTTCTGTCAGCCTGGCTCGTGCGCGAACGGCGCCTGATCTTCGACGGCGTATCGGACGTCAACGCGACGATGCGCCATGGCTTCAATCTGGACTATATCGGCGGAGACGCGGTCGCCGTGGTCGGACCGCGCCTCGAGCACGACTTCGCCACGACGCCGTAGCGCAAATCAGGGAAAGTGAAGGGGAAGGCGGCCGTTGCATCGACCACGTCAGCCGGTGCGTACCCGCCGTTGCCCGACACAGCGTGTTACCGGCATCATCTGCGAACCTGGAATGGGCTTGGCAAGTAATAATCTCGTGGTGAAAAATTCTTTTGTTTGCCCGGCGGGCGACAAAGGAGTTGTGCATGTCCAAGGTCGACATCTGCGCCGTATCTGCCATCGCGGGATCGGGTGGATACACCGTTTTTCTTCGACTCGCCACACAGTGACTATCGTCTGCTTGCTTCCCGCCTGAGCAGACTCTCATCGTTTCAAGCGGTATTCATGTCAACGCAGCAGTCGCGAGCGACGATCGCGACATCGATAATCGTCCGTTCGACCAGGATGTCGGTGAAGAGCCCAACGGCGACGGCGTGCGTTATCCTGGTGCGCTGTAGGCACGGCGAGTCCCGGATCGCGTCTTCGTGGATGGCTTCGGCAATACGGTGTCGTTGGCCTGATGATTGAGCCTGCAAAAGCGTGGCCGCGGTACACTGCGCGGACGCAGAGGTCGCGTTTTCGGCAGACCTGCGCAATCTCGCGTCCCGCGGCGTTTGGCTCATCTCGCTGAAAGCACGCGAACGTACAACGGCGCCGTTCCGAAAAGGGGCGCCATCACCAGCCCGCCTCGATTGACAATGCCATGATCAACAATGATGTACTGCGCAGCATCCGCTACATGCTCGATCTCAGCGATGGCAAGATCGTCGAAATTGCCAAGCTCGCTGACGCGAACCTTGTCCTTGAAAAAGAACAGGTCCATGCCTTCCTGATAAAGGATGAGGAGGAGGGCTACGCCGAATGCAGCGACAGTGTGCTTGCCCGCTTTCTAGACGGCCTGATCTTTCACCTGCGCGGCAGGGACGAGAACGTGGCGCCTCGGCCGCTGGAGCGGCGGGTCAGCAACAACCTCGTGCTGAAGAAGTTGCGCGTCGCCTTCGAGCTCAAGGATGCAGATATGCACCAGGTGTTCGAGGATGCCGATTTTCCGGTCACCAAACCGGAGCTATCCGCCGTTTTTCGTGTGCCGGGCCACAAGCATTTTCGCGCCTGTGGTGACCAGATGCTGCGCAATTTCCTCAAGGGACTGACGCGGCGCGTGCGCCCGACCTGAGCCGGGAGGCAGGTTTGTGGGAATCGCGCCTGCGAGTCTGGCGTGCTGCGGGAAACGGTGGCACTGCAGCCGACGGCACAAGGAGTCCGACTGTGCCTCGCTGGCGGCAAGTTGAAGATGACCGACGCGTCGTCGACCGATACGAACGAATGGAGTGGCGGCGAAGCGATGTAGCAGGAGGACTTGACGGAGGAGGCGCTCGAATGCGCGCGTCGCTCCCTTGAGGTGCATGGCGACAAGTGGGCCGCGAAATGTCAGCTGCGTCGGGTGGACGAGGATTGCGCGCCGAGGCCTTGGGAATTCGTGGCGCACGCCGCCGATGACGAGACGGAATGCCACGAGGCGACGAGCATCAAACGGTCAGCGCGCGTTGCCTTCGACGAGTGCGCGCAGGCGGCCGATCGCTGTGTCCCACTGGTCCGAAATCAAATCGAGACATCGACGGGTTTCGGCAAGACGCCGCGGCTGCAGCGCCCAGATGCGCTCGCGGCCATCGCGGTCGCTGCGCACTAGGCCGGCGTCCTCGAGCGCGCGCAAATGCTTTGTGATCGCCTGGCGCGTTACCTCGGCTTCCTGCGTCAGTCTCGCGATTGACTGCGGGCCTTCGCGGCTCAGTCGCGCGATGATCCGCAAGCGCGTCGCATCGCCCAGAGCGGCGAAGACCGGCGCCGCGTCGGCGAGTCGCGCCGCGGCGCGGCTCATGCCGGCAACGTCGATGCGAGGTACTTTGCGATCAGTGTCGTCTGCATCTGCCAGCCGCCATCGTTCGCCGCGAAGGCGTTTGCGCGTCGCGCGAGCGGAATGCGGTCGAAGCCGGATTCGGAAATGGTCAGCAGGGTGCCTCCGGAAGTCACGTCCAGCTCGAACACGATCAGGGTCATCGGTTCGTTCGAGTAGTCGACGCCCGGTTCGATTGCAAAAGGATGCCAACGGAACGAAATGCGCCGCATCGGTTCGATGCGCTCGACGACGAAGTCGAACGGCATGCCCTCATACGGCTTTTGCATCTCCGCGACTTCGGCATCGACCGTCGTTGGAACGATCTTTCCGGTAAGGCGTGCGCCCTCGACGAACGGGGCGTCGAATGCGACGCCGAACCAGGACCCGAATTTCGCGGAGTCGCTGATGGCTTGCCAGACGCGTTCGTGTGGCGCGTCGAGCAAGACCTTCTTCGCGATGCGATCTGTGTTCATGGGCAACCTTGTGGTTGCGTTTTTATAACATGGCGCCCGAATGTAATGCAACCCTATGGTTGCTTGTTGTCGGGCAGCGTATATCGGTGCATCGCGTGCATTTCCCTTGTCCCTGCGGGAGAAGGTGACGGAGGCGGATGAGGGAAGGCCGTCGTAACTTGCGATGTGGTGTGGTGGGGCGCGTTTCCCTCATCCGGCGCTCCGCGCCACCTTCTCCCGAAGGGACAAGGGAACAGCAGGATCTCTATCTTGCTGGCAGCATCGCATTCTTTTTTGGTCAACGAGACGATGCGGTGATCATGCAGCGCTGATATCGTTGATCGACGCGGCTGGCGTACCATCCGGTGGTGAGCTTGCGCGTGATCTTCGGACTCTTAAGATCAATGTGCGGAACGATGGCGCGCGGCAGCGGATGCCCTTCGATTTTCTCGGCAAGCGCGAAGAGGTCGTTGTAGAGAGTCGTTTGTTCGAATTCGATGCTTTCACCTTGTTCCAGCGCGCCGCGAATGCTGGAATCGCTGATGCCCAGGCGACGCGCGAGTGAACGCAACGCAAGTTCCGTCGAACCGATATCGCTGCTGTCGTGACGAATCAGGTCGCCGTCAAGCGCAAGCGGAATACCCGAGGCGAGGCTGACGGCATTCTGGAAGGCCGCGTTGCGACTGGCGTAGTGGCCGGCATTGAAGTCGGCAAAGCGATACAGCGGTTGCGTGTAGTCGGTTGGGTAGCCGAGCAGGTGGGCGATGCCGAAGTACATGCCGCCGCGTCGCGTGAACACCTCATGCCGAATCGAGTCGTCGATCGGATACGGGTAGGGATGCTCCTGCACCTGCCGTTCGGCGAAGGCGACGCTGACCTGCATCGGCCCGGCAGTCCGCACCGGATTGGAATCCGCAAACAGCCGTTTGCCCAGAGGTACTTTGCTGATGAGGTCTTCGTAGATCCGGCTCAGGTCCTGCTCGGTGCGCACCGCATCGATGCGGTCGCCATAGCGCTTGCCGTTCGATGACGACATTCGCATGGCGCCAGCGACGAGGAACAGCGGCACGTGGTGTTGCTCGGCGCGCCGATCGATCTCGGCACGTGCAGTCTTGCCCAGACCCGGCACGAGCGGATTGGTGGTAAAAGTCGATTCCTGCTCAGTCACGGCGAGTGTCGCGCACAGGTTCTGTGCTGTGGGGTCGATGTCCAGTGCGGCGAACGCCGCGTAGATGTCGGTTGCCCAACCCTGGCGACCAACGGTTTTTGCAGGCAGCAAGCGCACGATTTGCGCACGCACTTCGGCGGGGCGGCGCGCGGGCTGCATGCGTGGCGGTGTGGCGCAGCCGCCGAGCAGTGCGAGTGCTGCGAACATGACGCCAGCGCCGGACAGACATCGAAGCCTTGCTGTCGGGGCGGGCGTATCAATAGGAATGGAAGTCATGCCGTCTCTTCAAAGGCAGGATCAGTGTGGGTTCGGAGTTGCTCTATACAGAGCAGGGTACCGGTTCCGGTCACATGGGGCGATTCCTCGCGCGACCGGCGGCACGTCATTCGCGCAACCCTTGTCACATGCGATCGTGCAAGACTCCTACGCATGACCGCCCCAGCCCTTCAAGTGAGTCCCGCATGTCTGCCAATGCTAGCTCCACGCACGCCTCCATCGACTGGCTGCAGGTTTTCCTTGGTGGCCTGCTCATTGCGCTCGGCGACATGAGCTTTGCGATCGCCGTCTGGTTCGGCTGGAACGCGGCCGGCATTGTGCGTGTATTCCAGTCGATTGCGGTCGGCGTGCTCGGCAAGGCCAGCTACGATGGAGGCGTGCCGACGGCGATCCTTGGTGCAGCCTTGCATCTGATCATGGCAACGTTGTTCGTCGCCATCTACACCCTCGTCGCGCGCCGTGCCCCAGCGATCCTGCGCAAGCCTTTCGTACTTGGGCCTGCCTATGGTGTGGTGATCTACCTCGTGATGAATTTCGTCGTGATGCCGTTGTCGCGCGTTGCTGCCTCGCCGACGTTCAAGCATCCGGACTGGATCGCCTACAGCGTCCTCGCGCACATCGTGTTCGGTTTGATCGCGGTGATATTCGCGCGCAGGGCGTTGCGATACGACGGCTGAAGAAGTCGGCAGCAGAAATGGAAGATGAAAAGCAGACCCGATCGGCCTTCGCGCTGCGCAATGATCGACTTCAGGCTTTCGGGATGACTCCTGATCGTCCCCCGTGCACCATTCCATGGCCCGAGCCGTCCTGCTGCTGCAGCTGAAGTTGCTGCTGGGCGCCTTGCCCGACTTCCTGCTGAGTCCGCTGTCGCTCGGCGCCGCCCTGCTCGATGGGGCGATGTCGAAGCATCAGCCACCACGGTATTTTCGCGGCGTGCTGCAGCTGGGCGCGCGTAGCGAAGAGTGGATCGATCTGTGGTCGGGGGCACGCGACGAGTCTGGGGCGCAACGCGAGAACGTTGACGCGCTCATGCTGCGGGTTGAGAAAGTGCTGCGCGATCCGCAGTCAGGTGCGCGGCGTACGCACGTGCTCAATCGTTGGGCGCAGCGTCAGGTATTGCGTGCTCGAGTGCGGATTTCCGCTGAAGGCTCTGGCAATCGCAGGCCCCAAGGGCGAGCGCGGATCCACGTAGGGCTTGCCGATCCGACAGGTCCTGATTGCTGACGCTGGTCGACGCCGTTCGCGAAATTCGCCGGCTCGTCGACCTCAGTTGCAAGCTGTTGTTTAGCCGATGGCTACGGCAGTCGCAAGATGCGACTGGGCGGCCAGCTGGACCACGTACAGGTAGGCTGGACGTAGGCGGCCACCGGTGCGTTCATCGCGAACGCACGCCGGTGTTCCATCTTGCAGCGGAAGTAGCGCCTGCTGCTTCTGGTCGTCACACGCAGGACCAGACTTCGGATTGGAGAGCGACGCAGGCTGACCCGCGTCCGACGCGTTTGAATCACTGCTGCGCCAGCCATTCCATGACGCCGCCGTGCTTGGCACATGCCGCTTCACGACGCGGGTTGTAGCTGAAGGACAAGTCCTTGCACTGTGCGCTGGCTTCGAGGCCGTTACCCGATTTTTCCTTCGGCGCAGCGTCCTTGGTGACGCATTTTCCGCCGGCATCGAGGTGCCCGATCGTGGCGCCGGAAGCGCCCTGTGGTCCCGCGACGCGGGTCGTGCAGGTAGAGCCTTCGGCTGCCATGGCAACGGAAGAGGC
>JBDSFA010000328.1:0-23222 GCA_039919785.1 Dokdonella sp.
TCAGCGCGCTGCGCGCTGTTGTGATGCTCGACAAACGCCTTCTCCGGCGGATACGGCGGCAGCGCGCGAACATCGCGCAGGGAAGACTGCGCCGGACGCAGGCCCGCTAGTCTACGCGAACCGCTCAGTCCATAGATGTGATGAGATCGGCTGGCGGTCGTTCATGGATGCGACGCGCGCGACCGGCTGAGGTGGGCGGTATCTCGCCATGTGCGCTGCAGCTAGAACTCGAAACGGATCGAAGGCGGGATGAATCGCGCCCTTACCGCAAACGGTCGATCGTTGACGGCATGCGCACGCGCTTCGATGATGTGGGCATGCATGCATTCCTCCGTGTCGTCCTATTCCTCGCCCTGATCGCCGCCGCGCTGCCGTGTTTCGCGCAGGCACCCGATTCCGTCAAGACCTTCGATGCGGCGAACCAGCAGCTCGCAGATGTGCGCAAGCAGCTGGCTGCGCCCGCCCAGGATGCCGAGCCGCTCACCGACGCGCGTCTCAATGAATTGCGCGACACGGTCGCATCTGTCACGGCGCAAGCGGACGCGCTGAGCGATGATCGTACGCCGAGGCTCGCGGCGGTCGATGCTCGGCTGGGCGAGCTCGGTGTGGCACCCGTCAAGGGCGCTTCACCTGAAGCGAGTGACATAACGGCGCAGCGCGCGGACCTGGACAAGCAGCGGTCGATACTGGACGCCGAGATCAAGCGCGCCAGGCTGCTCGCCGTCGACGCTCGTCAGTTGACCGACCAGATCGCCGAAGCGCGGCGTGCAAATTTCCAGGCAAAGCTGTCGCAACGCACCGCATCGCCTCTGACACCTGCATTCTGGAAGGACGTCGCCAGCAATCTTTCACGCGATGGCTCGCGGCTCGGCGCGTTGCGGTCCGGCGTGAGCAGTGCAGTCAGCGACAGCTTCGCGCCCGACAACCGTGCGTTCGCTATTGGCGGCGTCGGCATGGGTTTGCTGTTGATGCTGGTCGGACGCTGGTGGGCCGAACGTGCGCTCATGCGCACCACCGCGAATCGCGTACCACAGGGACGCCTGCGTCGCTCCGCGCTTGCATTCGCGATCGTGGTCGTCGAAACGCTCTTTGTCGGCGGCGGCGCACAATTGATGATGGTCGGGCTCGACTGGCACGGCGCATTTTCAGATGCGGAGACGGCGTTTGCCCGCGCTGTCGTCAGCGCGATCTTCTTTGGCAGTTTCGTCGCGGGTCTCGGTCGCGCCCTGCTTTCCGCCGCCAGGCCTTCATGGCGGTTGCCATCGATACCCGACGACGTCGCCGAACGTCTGCGCCTTTTTCCGATGCTGCTCGGTTGTGCGATCGCGATCAGCATTCTGCAGCAGAAGATCAACACGCTGGTCGGCGCAAGCCTGTCCGCGACGATTGCCGGCAGCCTCATGGTTGCGTTGATCTATGCCGCACTGATCGGTTGGGGTCTCACACGCGTCGCCGACGACGAAGCCGACAAGTCAACTGAGCGAGCGCGGGAAGACGCCAAGGACGCTGAGAAGGACGCCGTGTCGCGGCAGCGTTCCGCCTGGATCGGCTTCTGTGTTGCGGCACTCTGGCTCGGTGTGGTTGGCACGGTCGTGGCCGTGCTGAGCGGATACGTTGCGCTCGCACAGCAAATTGCGCGGCAGATGGTCGGCCTCGGTATCGTCGCAGCGACGTTCTACCTGCTGGTCCATCTGATCGAGGATGTGTGCGCGGCGGTCATGTCGACGCGCGCGGGCTGGCTGCAGAACACGCTTGGACTCGAACCGCGTTCGCTGGAGCAGTTCGAAGTACTCTGCTCGGGCATCTTCCGTGTCTGCGCACTCGTCCTCGCGCTCGCTACCGTGTTCGCACCGTACGGCTCCGGACCCGCCGACCTGCTCGCGCGCATCGCGCAAGCGGGCAGCAGCTTGAAGATCGGCCAGATCGAGGTAACGCCGGCTGCCGTGTTCGGTGCATTCGCGGTGTTCATTGTCGGCATCGCCGCCATACGTGCACTGAAGAACTGGTTGTTCCACCGTTACCTACCCACGACGCGCATGGACCCGGGCATGCGCATATCGGTGACGACTTTGCTCGGCTACGTCGGTGGCGTGGTCGTGTTCGCCTTCGCACTGTCGGCGCTTGGCTTCAGCCTCGAACGCATCACCTGGGTCGCCAGCGCGCTGTCGGTCGGTATCGGTTTCGGTTTGCAGGCAATCGTGCAGAACTTCGTTTCCGGCCTGATCCTGCTCGTCGAACGTCCGGTCAAGGTCGGCGATTGGGTTGTGCTCGGCGATACCGAGGGCGATATCCGTCGCATCAACGTGCGCGCGACCGAGATCCAGATGAGCGACCGCTCCACGGTAATCGTGCCGAATTCGGAACTGATCACCAAGAGTGTGCGCAACGTGACGCTGGCGAATGCGGAAGGACGCGTGCGCATCCGGCTGCCCGTTCCGATCGAGAGTGACGCGGCACGCGTGCGCGAGATCCTGCGCGAGGCGTTCGCTGCGCATCACAGCGTGCTCACCACGCCAGCACCGAACGTGTTACTCGACGGCATCGAAGGCGGCTCGCTAATCTTCATTGCGATCGCGTACATCACCAATCCGCGTCAATCGGGCAGCACGCGCAGCGAATTGCTGTTCGATATCCTCGCCCGACTGCGTGCGGATCGGATTGCGCTGTCGTCGCCGCAGCACATCCAGCTGCTGCGGGCAGGCTTATCCGCATCGACGGAAGACAGTACGGAAGAGGCGGCGAGAGAAAATCCGGCGATTGAGGCGGGCCCTCAATGACTGTGCGGATTGATTACCGGTCCAGGAATTCGTGCGCAATCGCGAGCGCTGTCGAGTAGGGTTCCGGGTCGTTGCGATTGCTGAGGATGATCACGCTCAGCTTGCGCTGTGGAAAGCGCACGATCACATTGCGAAAGCCGATGCTTTCGCCGGAATGCCAAAGGGTATCGCCGGTGATGCGCCAACCGAAGCCGTATTCGATGGCGGGGTCGTCCGTTTTCGTATGCGGCGTGAACGCGAGACGTCGCGATTCGTCGCTGAGCAGGCGATCGTCGTACAGCGCTGCATCCCATCTGGCGAGGTCGTCGATCGAGGAGTAGATGCCGCCGTCGCCGAGCACGGCGCTGGTCAGGCTCTGGTCGGTGCGTTGCCACACATCGCTCCCATGATTGTTCCCGTTGAGCGTGTAGCCATAGGCGCGAAACGGAACCGGAGGCCCCTCTTGCACGAAGCCAAGCGTGTTGCGCATGCCGAGCTTCTGGAAAATGCGCTCGTGCAGAAACGTCTGGAAGGGCGATCCAGATGCTTTCCCGACGATCAACGCCAGCATCGCGTAACCGCCATTGCTGTAGCGATAGGCGCTGCCGGGTACAAAATAGAGATGATCCTGCGTTTCCAGTAGATGCAGCACGTCGGTATCGCGCAGTTGTGTGGTGAGCGTCGCCGGCATGACGTCTTCGTAGTCGATCAGCCCGCCCGTATGTGTAAGCAAGTGACGGATCGTGATCGGTTCGGCGATCGCTGGCAGCGAAGGCAACCATCGGCGCACGTGATCATCCAGATGCAGGCGGCCGTCCTCGGCCAGCAAGAGGATGGCCGCGGCAGTGAACTGTTTGGTTATTGAGGCGAGGCGGAAGTTCGTCGCCGGCGTCACGCGCGTGCGTTGTTCGACTTCCGCAAGACCATAGCCACGTCGCACCAGCGGCGCGCCATTGCGCATGACCAGCAACGCTGCTCCAGGTCCGACACCATCGTACGCGCGCATGAGTGCGTCGACCTTTGCCATTCGAGGGTCGACCGTCGCGCAGCCGCCCATCAGCACGGCCAAAGAGAGCGTGATCAATGCAGTACGCATGCTGTCGATTCCTGCGGTGAAAAGATCGGAGCGGCTAGTTGCAGCCGCTTATTCGCGCGAATGCGAGATCTTCGTAGTCGAAGCTGAAATCCGCATCCGGGTCGAGCTTGGTGAGCGTGAGCACGGCCGGCGCGTTCTTGTCGCCGGTGAAGGTGAGCCACGGTTCGGCATCGACGCTGTCGTCGTCCCAGTCGACAAGTTGGCGCTTGCCGACCTGCATGACCGTTCCGCTCATCAATGGCGACTTCGCCGCGGTGAAGCGCAGCTTGCCTTCTCGCTCGCACAAACGAACTTCCCCAAACCATGGATCACGCCAGACGCCGAGCCATTGCGCCATTCGCGCAGCAATCGCGGGCTTGCGCGCGGACGTGTCGGGTGCCGCAGCCTGATCCGGCGATTTCGGCTCGTGTGCGAGTTTCACCGCGTATTCGTCGACGGAATGCGCTTGTCCGGGCGCGGTGTAGTGTTTGAGCAGCGCCTCGCCCAGCACTGTGCGTGCTTCGTCGCCGACGCCGTTGGTCATGATCACGAATCCGGTATTCATCTCCGGCAGCAGGCTCAGGGCCGAATACATGCCGTTGAGCGTGCCGGTATGCGAGACGCTCCATACGCCATCGACATCGGTCAGGCGCCAGCCGTAACCATACGCGTAGTAGTGACTGCCGTCCCATTCGCGACGCCGCTTCGAGATCGGCATGGGTGTCTGCGCGGTCCACACCGCTGCGCGTTGTTGAGGCGACAGCCAGGTTTGTTGAGCGGCCGTCGGCGCCAGCCAGCTTTGTGCCCAGGCCAGCATGTCGGTAAGGCTGCAGCGAATGCCACCCGCGGCCGCGGACGTGATCGCAGGAATCGCTTCGCTGTCGGCATTGACGACGAGGTTCCTGCCATCCTTGCGCATGTGCGGCTGCGCGACATTGCCGACTTCGTCGCGCTTCCATGCACCAATCTGACATCGATCGAGACCGAGCGGCGCGAAAACCTCTCGTCGCACGAGTTGCTCGTAGGGCTCCCCGCCCGCAGCCGCTGCGACTTCACCGGCAACCACATAAAGCAGGTTGTCGTACGCATAGCCCGCACGGAAACTGCGCTGCGGTTTGAGGTACTGCAAGCCGGAGATTATGTCCGTGCGCGTGAAATGGTTCGGCTCCGGCCACAACATCAGGTCGCCGGCACCTTCGCGCAGACCGCTGTTGTGGATCAGGAGGTCGCGCACCTGCATTTCGCGCGTGATCCATGCATCGTGCATGCGGAACGATGGCAGGTATTTGGTGACCGGATCGTTCCAGTTCAGCTTGCCGGCGTCGACCAGGCGTGCGAGCAACGCCGTCGTCATCGCCTTGCTGTTGGAGGCGATCTTGAACAGCGTATCGGCATCGATCTTCTGACCTGATCCGGCAACGCGCTCGCCAGCCGTGCGCGAATAGACGATTTTGCCGTTCTCGATCACGCCGAGCGCGAGACCGGGCAACGGGTAACGCAGCATCGTCGCATCGAACATCGCGTCGAATGACGTGCCTGCTTTCGCAGCGACGGATGTTGCCGCGTGTGTGACGGTGCGCCAGACGCGCAGCAAGTTGCCGCTACTGATCTTCGCGATATCGGCGCTGCTGAAGCCCCGACGTTTCAGACCGGCTTCGACGTGGTGTGTCTGCGACGCATCGAGCCAACCGGTGATTCCGCCGCCACCGTCGAAGTCGGAGGCGAGCCCGACATGATCGATGCCGGCGACCTTTACGATACGCTGGATGTGGTCGAGGTAGTCGTCCAGCGTCGCCAGCGGGAATTGCGCATCGATTGCCTGCATGCCGGTGGCCATGGCCGGCAGGTAGTCATGCTTTTCGCTGTCGTATTCGTCATCGCCGGCCTGTTGCGTGACTTGCTTCTGCAGAACTTTCTCTGCGGCTTCCCGGCCGGTATCCTTCTTGATGAACTCCTTGTACGCGACCACCTGGATCACGCCGCCCTTGTCCGCAATCGCACGCAACAGATCGTCGGGCAGGTTGCGCGGATGATCGACCAGCGCGCGCGCGGCCGAATGCGAGGCGATGATCGGCCCAGCGGATGCAGCCAGCACATCGCGCACGCAGGCGTCGGACGCATGCGAGATGTCGACCATGATGCCGAGCTGATTGGCGCGTTGCACGGCCGCGCGGCCGAATTCGCTCAGCCCGACGGAACTGATGACGGGTTCGCCGAGGTCCTTGTCCGGCAGCGAACTGGTGCACAGGTCGTTGTTGCCGACATGCACGAGGCCCAGATACCGCGCACCACGCGCGTAGGCGGCGTCCAGTCGGCTGAGATCGTGCCCGAGTGAATACCCGTTCTCGATGCCGATCATCGCCGACAACAAACCGTCCGCGTGATTTTCGACGACTTGATCCGCTGTCGTCGCAAGGCGGATCCGCTGCGGATAACGCTGCAGCATGGATTCGATTGCCGAATACTTCGTCTCGGCCTGCGCAACCGCGTGTGCGTAGCCCTGTGGCGTCAGTGGACCCTGCTCGACGTAAATGACAAAGAACGCTGCGTCGAGACCGCCACGTTCCATCTTGCCGAGATCGACTTTCAGGACGGTGTTATGACCGACGTCGAATCGAGGCTCGCGCATGTAGCCGAATGGAATGTCGACATGCGTGTCGAGCACCAGCGGCGATACCGCGTTTGCATCGCCGCCGCCCAACGCGAGCCCAAGGACCGTAAGAAGCCCGCCAAACCGGATCGTGTTCATGCCACCCGCCATTCGTTTGCCGCTTGCTCAGAGCACACCAGCTCATCGAAATCCTGGCGTCTGCGCACCACGGCATAGCGGCCGCTGTCGACGAGCACTTCGGCGGCCAGTGGTCGCGAATTGTAAGTCGACGCCATGGAAGCGCCGTAGGCACCGGTAGCCAGGATCAATAGAAGGTCGCCCGCCCGGCATTCGGGGAGTTCACGCGCTTCAGCGAATGTGTCGCTGCTCTCGCACACGGGGCCGACGATGTCGTAGACCGTCATCGCACGAAGCTCTGTGCAAAGCGGCACGATTTCGTGCCAGGCGCCATAGAGACTGGGCCGCAACAGGTCGTTCATCGCGGCATCGACGACGAGGAACGTTCGCTGCTCGCCGTGCTTGATCCGGATCACGCGGGTCAGCAGCACGCCGGCTTCGGCCACCAGCCAACGGCCCGGTTCAAGCAGGATGCGTCCGTCGAAGCCGGCAAGTTCGCTGCGGATCACGTCGACATATGCGACAGCATCTGGCGGCCGGTCGGCATCTGCTCGATAGCAGACGCCGAGACCGCCACCGACATCGATGCTTGCCACGGAGTATCCCGCCAACGTCAGTTCACGCCAGAACGAGGCGACTTTCTGCAGGGCAAGCCGGAATGGATCGAGATTGAGGATCTGCGACCCGATGTGCACGTGCAGGCCGTCGAGGCAGACGTGCGAAAGTTGCTTGCTGTCTGAAAACCAGCGCCGTGCCTCGTCGATGCCGACGCCGAACTTGTTCTCCGACTTGCCGGTCGAGATCTTCGCATGCGTCTGCGCATCGACATCCGGATTGACACGAACGGCCGCATGCGCGATCACATCTTGCGCGACGGCGAGCCGCTGCAAGGCATGCAGTTCGTCGCGCGACTCGATGTTGAAGCGCGCGATGCCGGCAGCCAGCGCCTCGGTGATTTCCGCCTCGGTCTTGCCGACGCCGGAAAAGACGATGCGTTCCGGCGCAATGCCGGCACGCAGGCTGCGCCGCAGTTCGCCCGCCGACACGATGTCCGCGCCGATGCCGGCCTGTGCCATCAGTTGGAGCACCGCCAGGTTCGAGTTGGCCTTGAGTGCAAAGCAGATGTCGGCATCGACGCCGTGCAACGCATCCTGCAGCGCCTTGATGCGATGCCTGATTGCATTGGCCGAGTAGACGTAGGTGGGCGTCGACACGCGCTGAGCCAACGCATGCAGGTCCACGCCATCGAACTTGCCGTCCTGCAACGAGCCGCTTTCGCTGGAGGTGTTGGCGTTGAACACGGGCATCAGCGTCATGGGCCGCGCAACTACCTCTTGTGCGTGCGCATGCGGGCACGAGGGTGCACGCATGCGACGTATGCAGAAAAAAAACGGGCGGCCCATCGAGGACGCCCGTTTGATGTCTCAGAAGTCGAGCGAGACGATCAACTGCCCATACCGTGGCGCTTGGTAACCGGTACCTTGCTCGTACGTCTGATTGAGAGAGCCGATATCCGATTCAAACTGCTCGTCGACCGAACTCAGTCGCTGTTGGTTGAGCAGATTGTAGACGGAGAGTTTGACCCGAAGATTGGTGTGGTCGAACGATTGCAGATACGTGATGCTGGCGCCCAGATCGTAGGTCCACGGCAGCCTGCCACCCGCACCGCGCTGGCTGTGCGCATAAACGCGTTCGGACGGCAGGTAGTCGATATGCTCTCCGGTCACCGGATCAATATGGAAGGTGCACCGGTCCACGCAGATGTAGTTGCTGTGGTAGTTGGTGCCATCGAACGGATTGCCCACGCCGAACGCGCTGACCGGCCGGCCCGATTGCGCATTGAGCGTACCGCCGAGCTGCCAGTGTTCGTTGAACCCGTAGGTGCCGCGGAACTTGAATTGGTGCCGGCGATCGTTGGGCAGGTAACCATCGCCGCCGAGATTGACCCACGGGTCGTCGAAGTTCTCGGTACGACCGGTGTCGGAGAACCCGGTATCCGAGTTGACAGGACCTTCGGCATTGCCCTTGTTGAATGCCAGGGTATAGCTGGCGTTGAGTGCCCATTTGCCATCCCACGCGCGATCGATCTGCAGGTCGAGCGCTTTGTAATTGCGCTTCGGCTTGACCCAGCCGCGCTCGCCGATGTAGTTGCCGTCGTCGTCGTACAAGGCCCAGCCCGCTCGCGAAGTATCGATGGTCACGTAGTCATCGGGTACGCCATCGCAGTTCGTGTCGGTGTAGACCGTGGCGTTCTCGCCCGGATTGCCCATGATGTAGCCGATGTAGCCAGGCTCGCCGTCGCAGAGCAGGCCGTTGGACGTGATTTCCATGTCGTCAATCGCATGCGTCAGCTTGCGGTACGTGCCGCGTATTCCGTACGACCAATGGTCGTCGAGCATCGACTGGAAGCCGAGAATGAGTTCGTCCTGATGCACGGTTTTGATGTCTGCGTCGACTTCGCCGCGCAGGTCGCCGACAGTGCCATCGCCCTGCGAGTTGTCGACCGGACCAATCTGCGTGCCGAGAATCGGCCGCTGGTAGGTCGACCCGTTGTATTCGTACGGCTGGAAGCCGTCGAACGCATAGAACGTGCGTTCGTCGCGGAAGCCGCCGGCCTGCTTGATGTTGATCACATTCGCAACCGGCAGGAAATAGCGGCCGAGATTTCCGAACAACTTACTGCGGCCGTCGCCTTTGATATCCCAGGAAAAGCCCATGCGCGGCGCGATGTTGCCGTCGGACTTGATGTAGCTGGCGCCATCGGAATTCTTGTTGTCGAAACCTTCGCGGCGCAGGCCGAGATTGAGGACGAAGTTCGGCGTGACCGACCAATTGTCCTCGAGGTAGTACGCCGTGTTGAGCGTCTGGAAGCTGCCGTTCACCTCGTTGATGCGCGTGCGCACGTAGGCGTCGACGCCGTCCGGCACCACGCCGCCGTTCGCCAACGTTGCGCCCGGGGAGACGTCCCTGATTTCATACAGCAGGCGATCGGGGCCGGGGTAGAACTGGCGGTGGTTGGACGTGTTGTCTTCCCGATCCAGGCCGAAGCGGAGCAGGTGATCGGCGAGCTTCCACTCGAAGTCCATGCGTGCGGCCTTGCGATCGTCGAGCCGCGACGAAACGCTTCGGGTTTGTGTGCAACCGATGTCGCCGTCCCCGACGGCGCGCAGATCGCGTACGCGCGCACATTCGATGTCGTTCGTGCCTTTTGCGCTGAAGTCGCGCTTGTTCTCGCCGTACAGCACCTTCATCGACAAGGCATCGGTCAGGTAGCCGGTATAGGTCAGCGACCAGTTCTTGCCGCCGTTGTCCAGGAACTGGGTATCCTGCTGGCGCCCGCGTGTGTCGCTGGCGAGGTCGAACGGATAGACCTTGGTCGCGGTCTTGTTCTTGTCGGAGAAGGCGAGCAATTCCAGCAGGTTCTTGTCGTTGATCTGCCAGTCGACCTTGGCACCCCAGAAACCGTCGTCGGCCTTGCCGTCGTTGATCAGATTGCCGCTGCTGCTGGTGTTGGTCGGCTCGTAGCTGCGCGGTTCGGCCATGACGAAGAAGAAGAGTTTGTCCTTGATCAGAGGACCGGAGGCATACAGATTCAGGCTGCTGCGATCGTATTCGTCGTGGCTTGCGACGTAGTACGGATGGCCGGCGGCATCGTAGTGATCCTTGCCGTTGTCCTGCAGGAAGCTCGGTTCCCAGACGGCTTCGGCGCCGAACTTGAACTCGTTGGTGCCCGAGCGCGTCACCGCATTGATCACGCCGCCGGTGCTGCGGCCGAACTCGACCGAGTATCCGCCTGTCTTGACCTGGAATTCCTTGTAGAACGAGTACGGCACTTCGGAAAAGCCGATGCGGTTGTAGAAATCGGTCACGTTGAGGCCATTGATGTACGTCGTGTTTTCGGCGACCGACGAACCTCCGAAGGAGATGCCGCCGAAATCACCCTTGACCACTCCGGGTGCGAGCAGGGCGACGGCCTGTGCGCTGCGCTCGACCGGCAGGCGCGCCAGCTCCTCGCGCGTGACGTTGGTTGCCGATTCAACCGAGCTGACGTCGATCGCGGTGATGACGCCGGTGGCGTTCACCTTGATCGTCTCGAGTGTCGCGACCTGGCCCAACACGATGTCGGCGGTGGTGGTGTTGCCCAAGCCGATTGCGACTTCGTCCAGAGTCGTCATTGGCGAACCTGGTTTGCCGGCCTCGAGGGTATATCTGCCAACCGGCAGGAACGGAAAGCGATAGCTGCCGTCCGTCTCGACTTTCACTGTACGCGTGAAGCCGGTTTCAGGATTGCGCACAGTGACCTGTGCGCCCTCCAGCGAGCTACCCGTCACATGGCCCGCCAAGGCACCATCGGTGCTGGCTGCCTGTGCAGGCGGCAGAGGCGACAGAGAAGCGAGACAGATCCCGATGCAGACCCGAAGCGCAGTTTTTTTCAGCAGTACGGTTTTCATGCCTCTCTCCCCAGAGTCAGGTGGTTCGCAGTTCGACTAGTGCGCAGCGCCTTGCATAGGCAAAAACCGCCACTCGAAGTCGTAATCCCATTGGTCGAAGTAAAGATTTCCGCCGCGCCATTCCGCCTCGCCGCGCTGCAGGTCGACGGTTTCGGAACGAAAGAATTTTTTCGGCGGCACGAAGTCGTGGCCGTAGTCGTCGTTGAACGCGATGCGGTACGCATCGAGACTGCCGAGGTAGAAATTCGCGATCGTCGGGTCGGTGCTATCGAGGTGGCCGAAGGTCACGTCCATCGGAATCCAGCCATACGGCGCGATATACAACTGGCCCCAGTCGTGCAGGTTGTTGTAGCTGCCGTCCGAATAGATCATCCCGGACTGCCAGCGCGACGGAATGCCGTTGAGACGCAGCAAGGTCATCAGCAGTAACGTTTGCTGGCCGCAGTCGGCGTGACCTGCGCTCAACGCGTAGTCGCTGATGTTGGAGATCGTCGAGTATTCGCGCGCGCCGGCCCAGGGAATCTGGTCGACGGCGGCATAGAGTTTCTGCGCGATGCGCCAGGGATTCTTCTCGTCGCCGACGATTTGTCTGGAGAACAGTCGCATTGGCTCTGTGAACACGACGTGCGGTGCGCGCTCGGCCACGAAAGGCGCGAGTTCGGGCGAGATCGTCGCAGTCAGGACCTTGTCGACGTCGATCGCGTGGTACTGCGCGTAGATGATCACTTCATACGTGATCGAGAACTTCGTCGGCTTGCCGGCTTGTGCAATCTGTTCAAGATAGACCGTGCGTTGCGAGGCAGACTCCGGTGCGATCACAGGCGAGGTCGGCACGCTTTCGAGCAGATGAATCTCTTCCTGTTGTTTCGGCAACGCACGTGGATACGGAATCCATGCATGCACGAGTTCTCCGGCGGGTGCCGCATCGGCTTTCACCGTCAGTGTTTGCGTCACGCGTACATGCCGTGGAGCAACATGATCGGCATGCTGCGCAACCGCGGCGTCATGCACTTCACGGTGGTGTGCGTTGGCCGATTCCATCGGTCCGTCGACCAGTGGCGTCTGTGACCTGCGGCGTGCGAGCGCTTGCGGACTGAGGCGAAACAAATTGGACGGCGAGCGATTGAAGTAGAACGTGCGCCCGTCGATGATCTGATGTTCGAACAAGCCGCGCGCGTTCCAGTCGGCGAATTGCGCATCGGTCAGATCCGGAATTTCCTTGCGCACGCGCGCGTTGAGTTCTTCGCTGGTCAGCGTGAAATCGAGCAGGATGCGACGCATGCGTTCGCGCTGGAATTGCATCGAGTTTCTTGTTGTGGCAAGGAGGTTCGATCGCGAGAGCGTGCGATCGATCGATGTTTCGGCGGCCTTGAACTGGCCAGCGTCGATCAGCGCGATCACGCCGTTTTCATCCGCGAGTGCCTGCTGGATGGCCGCTGCACTCGCAGTCGCGAACGCCAACGCCAACGCCAACAGCACGGCGAGGCCCCCGAGCGACGGCACGACCAGCAGCCCCGTAGCGCGATGCGTTCGCGCGCGCTGCCGAATCGCCGTCGCGCCAGCTGTGTGTTTCGTCTCCACCCTGAGATCCTCGAATGAAGGACAGCCGAGATCGCTGTGTAACACGCTTGCAACGGATGGTCAATAATTTATTATTTTCAGAAAGGCTATAGGAATTTTGTATTCCGCGTTGCACAATCCATTCGTCGCCGCAGGTTCTGAAGGGGAAGCGATGATCCGCACGGTGTGGCCTTATCTGGCCGTCATGCTGCTGGCTGCAGGGCTGTTTCCGACCATGGAACGGCGCTTCGGCTGGCGCGTATTCGCCGTGCTGCCGCCGATCGTGCTGACGTATTTGCTGGTGACTGCGCTAGCGGTGGCCGGCTTGTGGCAGATCAGCACGGAAATCCAGGCGGCGCAATCGATGGCGATCTCCCGTCTGATCCCGGCGCTGTTGTTCCTGCTGATGATCAATTGCGATCTACGCGCGATCTTCGCGCTGGGGCCACGCGTGCTTGGCGTGTTCTTCTGCACGACGCTGAGCTTGTTCATAGCATTCATCGTCACCTATCTGATCTATCGCCATTGGCTTGCACGGGATGCGTGGCAACCGCTCGCCGCGTTAAGCGGTAGCTGGGCCGGTGGCACCGCGAACATGGTGGCGGTAAAGCAGGCGATCGGCATGTCCGATGCCTTGCTGGCGATGTCCCTGCTGACCGATGCGTTGTGCTATTCGATGTGGGTCGTGGTGCTGTTCTCCGTCGCACGACTTGCGCCTGCGTTCAACCGCTGGGCGCGCGCCGAGTCGAGCGGAAACATGAAGGTCGCACCAGCGAAACCGACCGCGCCGACCACGCCTGACAGCGTGCTGATCTGGCTCGGATCAGCCCTTCTGGTGGGCGCAGTATCTGCATGGCTTTCCGATTACCTGCCGATCTCCAGTATGTTCACCTCAACAACCTGGACGATCCTGCTCGCGACGCTCTCCGGATTAATCATCGCGCATACACCTCTGGCTCAATTTCCTGGCGCGGCGCCGGTGTCGAGTGCATTGTTGATCTCGGTCGTCGCCGTGCTGGCGTCACAAAGCAACTTCCAGGGCTTTGCCTCGGCGCCACTCTATCTGGCGTGCGGCGTGACCGTTATCGCGATCCATGCGCTGCTGCTCGCGCTCGCCGCACGTATATTCCATTTCGATTTGTACCTTTGCGGAATCGCGTCGCTCGCGCATATCGGCGGCGTCGCGGCAACGCCGGTGCTTGCGGCAACGTATTCGCCCGCGCTGGTGCCGGTCGGTGTTCTGCTCGCACTGCTCGGCTATATCCTCGGTACCGGTTTCGGCTTGCTGGTGGCATCCGTGTTGCGGATGCTGGCGGTTTAGGAGATGACGATGCGACTCCAATGGCTCACTACCACCTCGCTTGCATTGCTCGTTGGCTGCGCGCCCCAGGCGATGCGTGTCATGCAGCCGGTTCCTGACCATGACGTGCTTGGTGTAGATGGAATGAAACTCACACCCGATTTCTGGGTTGCGCGACTGGCTCATCCCGATGCTGTGATCCTCGACGCGGCGGCGATCGCAGCGCAGAACGCGCGCCTGCTCAAGCTTGACCCCTCGATGTACAACCTGCAGCGCTTGCCCACGACAACCGAACGCGCACAGGTGGCGCGTTGGATCGGTGATCTGTCCGAGCGTCCATCCGAACCATTGTTCGACATCGACGGGCATCAGCTCACCGATGCGATGCTCGATGCTCTGCTCGCGAACCTTGCGCTCGATGCGATTGCCGAACACGTTCCGACGCGCTATGGCCTGATCGTTCAACGCGCTGCGCTCCGGGCATTTCCGAGCCGCATGCGCGTGTTCAATTCCGTAGGCGACACCGACATTGACCGCTTTCAGGAAAGCGAGTTGTATCCGGGCATGCCGGTCGCGATCGTGCATGCGAGCCGCGATGGCGAATGGTGGTTCGTGGTCAGCCCGCGCTACGCGGCGTGGATCGAGAAGCGTTACGTCGCCGAAGGATCGGCGCAAGAGGTATTCGACTACGTCGACAAGGCTCCTTACCGCGTCGTTACCGGCGCGGTCGAACGTACCGTTTTCACGCGTGAGCAGCCCGCCGTATCCCAATTGCAGCTCGACATGGGCGTGCGCCTGCCGCTGCTCAGCAGCTGGAGGGCCGACCAGCCGGTCAACGGCCAACACGCATACACCTCGCACTTGCTCGAGTTGCCGCTGCGTGCGGACGATGGCTCACTGCGCTTCGCGCCTGCGCTGTTGCAGAAGAACGCGGACAGTGCCGATGCGTACCTGCCGTTGACCTCGGCGAACGTGATCCGCCAGGCGTTCAAGTTCCTCGGCGAGCGTTACGGCTGGGGACATTCCTACGATGCGCGCGACTGCAGCGGGTTCGTTTCGGATGTCTATCGCAGCATGGGCATCGAGATGCCGCGCAATACCAGCGCACAGTCGATCAGCCCGGCCTTCAACCGTCGTCCGTTCACGCAGACCGATGGCCACGATGTGCGCTATGCCGCCGCGCGTGCGCTGGGAGTCGGCGATCTGGTCTACATCCCGGGCCACGTGATGATGGTGCTCGGTCGTCTCGATGGCGAACCCTATGTGATCCACGACACCAGCGGCCTTAGTTACCGCGCGCCGGATGGCAGCATCATGCGGGTCAAACTCAACGAAGTATCCGTGACGCCCTTGCTACCGCTCCTGCTCGGCAACCAGCAGTCCTACGTCGACCAGATGACCAGCATCGTGCGCATGCGTCCCTGATTTTTCGATCGCCCATTGCCCATAGACGGATCTCATGAAAATCACCGACATTCAATTCGGCATGCTGCGGGTACCTCTGAAGACACCGTTCAAGACCGCGCTGCGTACGGTCGAACGCATCGAGGACATCATCGTCATGGTCAACACCGACAGCGGCCACGTCGGCTATGGCGAGGCTCCGGCGACCGCCGTGATCACGGGCGATACGCACGGCTCGATCATCGAGGCGATCCGCTACTACATCGCGCCACGGTTGATTGGCCAGGATGTGGCCGATCTCAACCGCCTTACCCACCTGATCCAGAGCGCGATGGAAAAGAACTCGAGCGCGAAGGCGGCGGTCGAGATCGCGATCTACGACCTGTGGGGCCAGCTCTACAACGCGCCGCTGTACAAGCTGCTCGGTGGTGGTGATCCGGCGATCACCACTGACATCACCATCAGTGTCGACTATATCGACAAGATGGTTGCAGACTCGATTTCGGCGGTCGAGCGCGGCTTCGAGTCGCTCAAGATCAAGGTCGGCAAGGACATCGGCGTCGACATAGAGCGCACCAAGGCGATCTATGCCGCGGTCGAAAATCGCGCACTGCTGCGTCTCGATGCGAACCAGGGCTGGACCGCCAAGCAGGCGGTCTACGCGCTGCAGACGCTGGAGGACGCCGGCGTGCGCCTCGAACTGGTCGAGCAGCCGGTCAAGGCGCACGACCTGGAGGGCATGCGCTACGTCACCGAGCGTGTGCACACGCCGATCATGGCGGACGAGAGCGTTTTCGGTCCGATGGAGGTAATAGAGTTGATCCGCATGCGCGCGGCCGACATCATTAACATCAAATTGATGAAGACAGGGGGCATCTCCAATGCGATCAGGATCGCCGACATCGCCGCCATGCACGGCGTCGAATGCATGATCGGCTGCATGCTCGAAACGAGTATCAGCGTCGCTGCGGCCGTGCACGTCGCCGTCGCCAAGGCGAACGTGATCACCAAGGTAGACCTGGACGGACCTTCGTTGTGCCTGTTCAATCCGGTCGACGGCGGCGTGATATTCAATGAGTCGGAAATCTCGGTGACCGACGCGCCAGGTCTGGGCATCCGCGAGATCCGCGGCATGGAGATGCTTTCTTAGCCATGTCACCCCTCGTCAAGCTCCGCTCCGAACGCGATCAGATGTCGGCGATCGAACGCCGCATCGCCGACTTCGTGCTCGACAATGCCCAGTTGCTGCGCGACTACTCGTCGCAGCAGGTCGCAAACGCGCTGGGCATCAGCCAGTCCAGCGTGGTCAAGTTCAGTCAGAAGCTCGGCTTCAAGGGTTACCCCGATCTGAAGTATTCGGTCGGCGAAGCGGTTGCGCGTGCGGACAACGGCGAAGCGCCGGTTGTCGCGACGGCCGCGAACAGCGATCCGCACAACGTCATCGCTGGCGATCTGTGGCGGCGCAAGTCGGAGGCGGAGGAGGCCACGCGCCTGATCAATTCGCCGGAGACTGTCAGCGCCGTCGCTGCCGCGATCGGGTCGGCCGCAAGGATATTCCTGATTGGCCTGGGTGAAGACGATATCTACGCGCGTGCGTTCGCGCTCAAGCTCGCCTTGCTTGGCATCCTCACCGTGCACAATTTCGACACCGCGCGCATGACTGCGAATGTTTCCGCGGCAGGCAAAGGCGATGTGTTGCTGGTGTTCTCCGAGCACGGCAGGCATCCGGCGCTGTGCCGGATCAGCGTGTATTTCGGCGAACGCGGTGGACAGGTAATCACGATCACGCGGCATACCGCCAATCCGCTGCGCGCATTGGCCGATATCGCGCTGGTGGTGTCGGCGCACGACGAGCGGCCCTATGTCGGCTCGCTGTTGTATCAATCGTCCCTACAGCATCTGCTCGATGGCGTCTTCGTGATGCTGTGTGAAGAAGACGATCGACATGCCCAGTTGCTCGCCAACCTCGAACGTATCCAGTTGACCCTGGAGCCGTGATGCGCATTTGCTCCGATCAACTTCGTGATGTTGCAAGCTCGCATATCGCACGCATCGAATACGCGTTTGCTTGCGCGGCCGCCGTGATGCTGGCGGCGGGCTGCGTCCCTGCAGATCGCGTCTCCCGGCTCGATGCGAATCCCTGGAGTGATGCGCAGCAAATGGTGCTGGTCACCACGTCCGGTTGGGATGCCGATCATGGCGTGCTGCGTACGTATGAGCGCGTCGCTGACCACTGGCGCGAACGCGGTGCAGCGCGCGACGTGACGATCGGTCGCGCCGGCGCGGCCTGGGGCATCGGTCTGCACGAATCACAGGCCGATGGCCCACTCAAACGCGAAGGTGATGGTCGCAGTCCGGCCGGAGTATTCGAAATCGGCGAGGCATTCGGTTATGCGCCAGATGCCGATACCACCTTGCGCTACCGCGCCTTGAGCGGCTCGGACTATTGCGTCGATGTCAGCGGCTCGCCGTTGTACAACCGTATCGTCGATGCGCGCGATGTCGGCGCCGACGCGGTCGCCGCGTCCACCGAGCCGATGCGTCGCGACCTGCATGCGGATGGCGATCAACGTTATCGATTGGGTTTCGTCATCGCACATAACGCGCAGGCAAGGGCCGACGGCGGCAGTTGCATCTTTGCGCACTTGTGGAAATCTCCGACCGATGCGACGGCCGGCTGCACCGCAATGAGCGACGCGAGCATGATGTCGCTGCTGAGATGGTTGCGTTCGCCGCAGCACCCGGTGTTCGTGTTGCTGCCTGAGGGAGAGTACATGCGCTTGCAAAAGGCCTGGCATTTGCCTGCCGCACAGGCACATCGATGAGCGCGACCACGCGCGTGCTGCTCGGTTTGATCATCGGAGCTGCGACAGGTCTGGTGCTCGCCGAATGGACCCCCGCGATGGCCTTGCGCGTTGCCGATGTCGCGCAGCCGATCGGTCATCTGTGGCTGAATGCGTTGCAGATGACCGTGGTGCCGCTGGTACTCGCGCTGGTCGTGATCGGCGTGAACACTGCGAGCGATGCGGCCGCGTCCGGGCGCATTGCCCGTCACGCCATCATCGTTTTCATCGTGTTGCTGACGTTTGGCGCGTTATTCACTGCGCTCGCAGCGCCGGCCTTGCTGGCGCTGTTCACCCCCGATCCCGCGCTTGGCGCGGCGTTGGCGAGTGCAGCGGTGGCGCAGGCGGCGCCACTGGCGACAGTAGGCTGGGCCGACTGGTTCAGCGGAATCATTCCGGTCAATGCGATCATGGCGGCGGCACAGAGCGCGATGCTGCCGCTAGTCGTGTTCGCGTTGTTCCTCGGCTTCGCGCTTACCCGGATCGAGGCGAAACGCCGGGCCTTGCTGGTCGACCTGTTCCAGGCCATTGCCGACGCGATGATCGTGATCGTGCGCTGGGTGCTATGGGCTGCTCCATTGGGCGTATTCGCATTGATCCTTGCCGTATGCGCACGCGCCGGTCTGAGCATGCTCAGCGCGCTCGGTCTGTATATCGGGCTCGAATGCGCGCTGTACATCGTACTTGCGCTGACCATGATTCCGATCGCGTGGTTCTTCGGTGGCGAGCACATGGGTCGATTCGTCATCGCGATCGTGCCGGCGCAAGTCGTCGCAGCGAGTACTCAATCTTCACTCGCGTCCCTGCCGGCAATGCTGGAAAGCGCGAACGAGCGTCTCGGCTATCCGAGGCCGGTCACCGCATTGGTGCTGCCGATGGCGGTCACCCTGTTTCGTCTTACCAGTCCGGTGCAGTACGTTGCCTCCGCCTGTTTCATCGCGTGGGCCAGTGGCATCGATGTGCCGACGGCACAACTCGTCGCTGCCTCTTTGCTTGCGGTCGTGATCAGCCTCGGTTCGGTGGGTCTGCCAGGTCAGGTCAGCTTCATGGCGACCAACCTGCCGGTCACGCAGGCGATGGGCCTGCCGATCGGGCCGCTTGGCCTGCTGCTGGCTGTCGACACGATTCCGGATGTGTTCGCGACCGTCGGCAATGTCACCGCGGATCTGACAGCAACCAGTATCGTCGCGCGGCGAGCGCGGCGATCTGCGCAATGAGCGCGGGGACTGACGCCGATGTCATCATCATCGGCGCCGGAATCGCAGGCGCGTCGATCGCGTATTTCCTGGCGCCACACGCACGCGTCTTGATCCTCGAACGCGAAGCGCACGCGGGCATGCATGCGACCGGTCGCTCCGCCGCGCTGTTTTCCGAAACTTACGGTTCGGTGCAAGTGCGCATACTGACCCGCGCAAGTCGGCGTTTCCTGGAGCAGTCGCCAGCCGCTTTCGCAGCGCATACGCTGCTGAGTCCGCGCGGATCGCTGATGGTCGGCGGCGCCGAACACGTCTCGCGTATGTGCGCGCTGCACGAAGAATGGCGGCAAACTGTGCCCGACGTGCGTCTACTTGATGCCGGACAGGTACGCGACAGGGTGCCGGTGCTCAGATCCGCGTTCGCGCAGATCGGTGTGCTGGAACCTGGCGCAGCCGACATCGACGTGCATGAACTGCATCAGGGATACCTTCGCGGCGCGCGTGCGCACGGTGGGCGTGTTCACTTGAACGTCGACATTCGCGGGATGCAGCGCACCGCGGGCGGCTGGTCGATCGATTGCGGCGAACAACGATTCCGCGCACCGTTGCTGGTGAATGCTGCCGGCGCCTGGGTCGATCACGTCGCGCTGCTGGCGGGTGTCACGCCGATTGGAATCGAGCCGAGACGGCGTGCTGCCTTCACCTTTGCGCCGCCCGCCGACGTTGCAGCAGGGCGTTGGCCGTTCGTCACTGATGTCGATGCAACGTTCTATTTCAAGCCGGACGCCGGTCAGTTGCTTGGATCTCCTGCCAACGCCGATGCAGTCGCGCCGCACGATGTGCAGCCGGAGGAGCTGGACATTGCGCTCGGTATTCATCGCATCGAGGAAGCGACGACGCTAACGATCCGGCGGCCGACGCGAACCTGGGCCGGCCTGCGATCGTTCGTTGCGGACGGCGATCTGGTAGGCGGCTTTGCCGCGGAAGCAGACGGGTTCTTCTGGCTCGCCGCACAGGGTGGCTATGGCATACAAACCAGCGCTGCCATGGGCGAGGGTTGCGCAAATCTCGTGCTCGGTCGCTCGTTGCCGGCATACCTGGTGGATGCGGGGCTGTCCCATTCGATGCTTGCGCCGCGCCGTCACGATGCGTTGGCCACAGACACTGAGGTGGCGACACACTCGGCTGCTGAGGAAACACCATCCGCGTAGAATGGCCCCATGGGTTGGGGCATCGGAAAATCAAATCGGCGCGACATCGCGATTCAGCGTGCTTGCGATGACCCCACTGCGCGTGCCGGCTATCGTGTGGTGATCGATCGCTTCTGGCCATGCGGACGCAACGAGCCCACGCTCAAACTCGATGAATGGCAGCGCGAGCTCGCGCTGAGTGCCGAGCTGGTGCGCCGGTTCCACGCAACGCCTGGGCGCTGGGACGAATTTCGTTCGAGATCTCGGGAAAAAGTTGCGACTTCGGCGCCGGATAGTCCAAAGACTTTCCAGATGCAAACGAGCGATGCGGATTGCGTGAAGTGCGAGGAGATGATCCCGATGCGCGTTCGATCGAATTTCCCGTCGTCGTGACTCCTTGATGCGTTCGAACACGAAGGTGCCGATATGAATGATTTCGTTGTGCAGACCACCGACGCCAGCTTCGACCGTGATGTACTGCAGTCGACCACCCCCGTGCTCGTTGATTTCTGGGGCGAATGGTGCGGGCCGTGCAAGGCAATGGCGCCCATGCTCGACCAGATGGCCGCCGACTACGCGGGTCGATTGAAGGTCGCGAAGGTCGAACTGGACAAGAATCAGAAGACCGCGCTCGCCTGCAACGTGCGCGCTGCGCCGACCTTGCTGTTGTTCAAGGGTGGCAAAGTGCAGGCGACGCAGATTGGTCTTGCTTCGCGCACGCAACTGGTCGCGATGATCGAACGGGCGCTTTAGCGAGCGGACGCGTGGCGATCGGTCGAGCAATGTAGCGCGCGTGCCCGCAGGAGTACGCTTGAGTAAAATTTCAGTGAGCAAGCAGGCATGGCGCCCACATCAACCAAACTTGCCGTACTCATCGATGCCGACGAAAAAGAAACGACAGCGTCACGGACCAGCGCGCAATTGAAGCAGGACACGCGTCTGGTGGCGTTGCTGCGCCATGCAGTCGAGGCGTCATCGGATGATTGGGGTGGTCGAACCTTGCGCCGGTCGGCAGCAATGTCGCCAAGCAGGCGCCAGACTTCGATCCGCGCAACTATGGCTACCGCAAGCTGGGTGAGCTCATTGCCGCGAGTGGTCTGTTCGAGATCGAAAAACGCAAGAATACCGACGGCGCTACCGCGGTGACGCTGGTGCGTCGCGTACGCCGGGGTCGGCGCAAGGGCGAGGACAGCTGAAGCCTGGTCGCGCGACGAGCGATTATTCGTTGGCGGCGAAGTGCAGGTCGCTGAGGTCGGTGTCGCTGCAAACCTGCATGCGGCGCAGGCGCTCGATCGTGTTGCTGGACGAACTGCGCGACTTCGCGCGTGCAAATGGCGGAAGCAGGGTCAGCATCCGGTCCATCAAACTGCTCTGGATTTCCGTGCGCATCGGCACGGGCGCGCTTTCCGGCGCTGCGCGCAGTCGGGCACGTGCATCGAGGCTCACCGGCGTCGTGTAGCCGCCGATGTGCATGCGCTGCGCCCATATCTCCACTTCGCGTTTGGCCTGGTCCATCGAATCGTACAATTCGAGCTGGCGTGCCGGTAGCGGGCGTTCCCACCAGGTCAATGCGAATTTGCCGGACCACGGCCCGGAAATGCCGGCAACCGCCTTGCCGTCGACGTGCGCGGTGGAAACCAGGCCGTCGTAGCGACTGCGCCACTCGAGCAAGTGGTTCGCCGAGACGGCGGTAGCCGCAGCCTCGCGCGCGGCCGGCGCCTCGCAGTGGGTGGAAAAGCTGTCCATTATCGCGAGCATGTCAGGTCGCTATCGTCGAATATTTGAATCCAGACAAAGCAAGCAACATGCCAGCGGCGCAACGGCGCGCTCCGGCAACGCCGACCGGCGGGCCGCACGGAATTGCCAAACTTTGGCACTTTCGGCCGTCAATCCGCGCGCCGCCGCCCCAGGCTGGCCAAATCCACGCATCCGCAAGAAAAGTCACCAACCGCCGGTCCGGTGGATACACCACGGGAGTTTGCATGCGCACGATCTGGTTGTTGGCTCTTTTCCTCTTCGCCGTGCCGGCGCTGGCGCAAGAGCGTGCGATCGCCTGGGAGGGTATCGGCGCCGACGGCAAGACACTGCGTTTCGATCCGGATCACCTCAAGCGCCCCGCGGTCCTGCTGTTCTGGGCGACCTGGTGTCCTTACTGCAAGGCGCTGATGCCACATGTGCAGAAGGTCTCCGACGAGGCCGGCAAGGCGAACCTTGACGTGTATGCGATCGACATCAAGGACGACGGCGACCCAGTCGCCGAACTGCGCGAGCGCGGACAGACGTTCACTCTGGTTCGTGACGGCGACCTTATTGCCGACCAGTACGGCGTCAAGGGGACGCCCAGCCTGCTGCTGGTCGATGCCAAGGGCAATGTCATCTATCGCCGTGTCGGCGGCGACGCGCCGGAAAAAGTCGAGGCCCTGCTGCGCGAGAAGCTCGCGCTCAAACCCGTGCCGGCGCAGAAGCGCGATTGATGCGGCCCGCAAACAGCAGGAAAGATCCGTTCGCCCTGAGCGTAGCGCAGCGAAGTCGAAGGGGCTTGCAGCACACTGTTTGCGGGCCGCATCAATAGGCAACTTCGCCACCCTCGCGGCCGTAGAACATCACCCACACGGCGAGGTCATCGCTGACATTCTCGAAGCGGCGGCTTTCGCCACGCTCATGCGGGTGTCTCCACTCGGATCGCGGTTTTCACCGAATTGGCGATGAAGCAGCGCTC
>JBDSFA010000151.1:0-3305 GCA_039919785.1 Dokdonella sp.
ATCCTGGAGATCGCGACGATTGTTACCGACAAGGATCTCAATCCCCTCGCTGAAGGACCTGAGTTCGCTATACGCCATCCAGTCGAACGACTGGAAGCCATGGACGACTGGAACCGCAACCAGCACAGCAAATCCGGCCTGTGGCAGCGCGTAGTCGAGTCGCAGATCGACATTCCGACCGCCGAAGCGCTGACGATGGAGTTCCTGCTGCAGTGGGTGCCCGCTGGCAAGTCGCCGATCTGCGGCAATTCGATCTGCCAGGACCGCCGCTTTCTCTATCGGCTGATGCCGCGCCTCGAACGGTTCTTCCACTATCGCAATCTCGACGTCTCCACGCTCAAGGAGCTCGCCCGGCGTTGGGCGCCCGAGGTCAGTCGCGGCTTCACCAAGGAATCGGCGCACACCGCGCTCAGCGACGTGCGTGACTCGATCGACGAGTTGCGTTACTACCGGCCGTTCATGGGGCGCATGGCGGGGATGCTGGAAGCGCCTTGAACGCGAGTACACCAATCGGTGGCATATCTTGACGTGTTGCCTGACCTGTCGAAGGACCAATCCGCAGCAATGAAAGATTTGTCTTCCATACAGACGTTTCTGATGAAATCCGTGTTTCCTGTGATCTGGATTTCCGGATGGGGCGCCGGCACGGTTGCGTTGTGGTTCGGTGCGATGACCGAACGGAGCGGCATGCAGCCGCCCGCTGAAACGAAATGGATTTTTCTTTTCGCGTTGATCTTCGGAGTCGCAATAATTTGGTGGGCATGTGCGCCACTCAAGCGCGTGTGGCTGGATGGAATGGTCCTGCATGCTTCCAATTATTTGCAGGAGATTGCCATGCCTGTGGCGGCGATCGGGCGCGTCACTGAAAACCGCTGGACCAATGTCTGTACCATCACCATTCATTTCAATCGCTCAACGCTGTTTGGCGATTCGATTGTTTTCATGCCGAAGGCGCGCCTTTTCGCATTCTGGTCCCCCCATCCCGTGATCGCCGAACTTGAGGAGCTGGCGATGACTGTGCGAATGCGAAGCGCCGAATACTGAATGGAGTTGATGTCAAAACATTGGCTAGTGGAAATCACGTGACCGGAAACCGAGTTCCGGCAACAACGCACTGAAGTCGTGCAGGCGTTTGGCAATCAGGTGATACACGCCATCGCTGGCTTCCAGCACGCCGTCGACGGCCATCACGGTCGATTCGAGCAGTACGCGATGCTGCTTCTGCGCCAGCGCCCGCCAGACCACGACGTTGACGATGCCGGTCTCGTCTTCGAGCGTGACGAAGGTGACGCCTTTCGCCGTGCCCGGATGCTGGCGCACGGTGACGAGACCAGCACAGCGCAGCGATCGACCACGATTTGCCGCATCCGTGGTCGTGCTGGCTGGCGATACGCGACGACGCACGAGCTCGGTGCGGATCAGCGAGAGCGGGTGCTGCGTCAGCGACAACCCCAGCATGGCGTAATCGGTCATCACGTCTTCGCGCAATGACGGCTGTCTCAGTTCGACAGCCGCTTCGGTGATCGTCGCCTGCGCGAGTATCGGCGCAGGCATTTCCGCGCCAGCACTTTCCCAGCGCGCGCGATAGCGATGGCCGCTGAGACTGTGCAAGGCACCCGCGTCGGCGAGGCGTGCGCGTTCCGATGCCGTCACACGAGCGCGACGCGTCATGTCGGCGACATCGCGGAACGGCGCTTCGTTGCGTGCATCGACAAGTCGCGTGGCGAGGTCTTGCGACAGACCGCGGATCTCGCGCAGGCCGAGACGCAATGCGACAGGGTCCTTTTCGTACGCGAGTGATTCGTACACGAGTGAATCTGCCGCCGATGAATCCTCAAGCGGGAGGAGGGCGGGTTCCAGTGTGCAATCCCATCTGCTGGCCGTGACGTCGACCGGAAGAATCTGTGCACCATGTCGTTGTGCATCCTGGACCAGCTGTGAGGGCTGGTAGAAGCCCATCGGCTGCGCGTTCAGCAATGCGGCGGTAAATGCAGTCGGATGATGATGCTTCAGCCACGACGATGCCCAGACCAGTTGAGCGAAGCTCGCGGCGTGCGATTCGGGGAAGCCGTATTCGCCGAAACCCTGGATCTGCTTGAAGATGCGCTCGAAGTACGCTTCGTCATATCCGCGTTCGAGCATGCCGTCGCGGATCTTGTCGTGAAATTGGTCGAGCCCGCCGCGGCGTTTCCATGCGGCCATTGCGCGCCGCAGCTGGTCGGCTTCGCCTGCGCTGAAACCGGCGACGACCTGGATCAGCTTCATCACCTGTTCCTGGAAGATCGGTACGCCGAGTGTGCGTTCCAGGACGCCTTTCACACCGGATTCTCCGCTGCCCGATTCACGTTCGAGGCGGGACTGCGGATAGTCCACTGCTTCGATTTTTTTCCGCCGACGCAGATACGGGTGAACCATATCGCCCTGGATCGGGCCTGGCCTGACGATTGCGACCTGGACCACGAGGTCGTAAAACGTGCGCGGCTGCAAACGCGGCAGCATCGACATCTGCGCGCGCGACTCGATCTGGAATACGCCGACGGTATCGGCTTTGCAGATCATGTCGTAGACAGCCTCGTCGTCCGTCATCGGAATATCGACCAGGCTGGGGCGGGTGCCGAGGTATGGGTGCTTCCACAAACCGTGCTCATGCAACAGATCAAGACATTTTCGCAGACAGGTCAGCATGCCAAGGGCGAGGCAATCGACCTTGAGCAACTTCATCGTTTCCAGATCGTCCTTGTCCCACTGGATGATCGTGCGATCGGGCATCGAAGCGTTCTCGACCGGCACGAGATAATGCAGCGGCTGTTCCGAAATCACGAACCCGCCGACGTGTTGCGAAAGGTGGCGCGGAAAACCGCGGATCTCGTTCGCGAGTGCGAACAGCCGATGCAGCACGCGACTGGAAGGATCGAAACCGCGTTCTTGCAGCCATTCCTTGAGCGGACGGTCGCTGCGCACGCGCGAGAACATGCCGGTGAGATTGTCGATCTGATCTTCGGGAATGCCCAGCGCGCGACCGACGTCGCGCACGGCGCTCTTGCCGCGGTAGCTGATCACGGTAGCGGCAAGTGCAGCGCGATCGCGACCATATTTCGCGAATACGTACTGGAGGACTTCCTCGCGGCGCTCATGTTCGAAGTCGACGTCGATGTCCGGTGGCTCCTTGCGTTCCTTGGACAGGAATCGTTCGAACAGCAGGTTGCCGTTCTGCGGGGTCACGACCGTGATGCCAAGGCAATAGCAGACCGCCGAATTTGCCGACGAGCCGCGGCCCTGGCAGAGGATGGGCGGGTTCTGCTTGC
>JBDSFA010000232.1:0-8084 GCA_039919785.1 Dokdonella sp.
TTTCTGACGCTGCCGCGCGCGCGGCAGCGCTGATCCTCGACGCCTTCCTCGACTACAACGAACGCTTCGCAGATATCACGCGGCGTGCGAAGCGCCATTTTGAACGGCGCGACTGGCGCGCGGCGCAAGTCGACGGCGGCACGCGCATCGATCTGTACGACGTTTGCGTTGCCGAAACGCTGGCACGACTGGAGTTGCTGCTCGACGACCGCGTGCGTTCGCGGCCGCTGTGGGCATCGATCCGCGACGCATACGCAGCGCGCGTCGAGCCGCTGCTTGATCACGAGCTGACCAAGACCTTCTTCAACACGCTATCGCGACGATTCTTTCGCACGCGTGGCGTCGATACAGGCGTCGAGTTCATTGCGCTCGACGACGAGCCGACTGCGGGAATCGCAGAACCTTCGACATTGATGCGCCATGCAATCGACGGTGATCTCGCTGCGACGTGCGCAGGCATGCTGGCCGACTATCCATTCGCCAACGGATATGTCGACAGCGTTCGCGATGCGCGCGCGATCGCACGCGAAATCGCCGAGTGCGCGTTCGAGGAGGGCGTTGCCCTGCATGCGATCGAGTTGCTGCGCAGCGCGTTCTATCGTGAGCGCCGAGCCTATCTGGTCGGGCGGCTTGTGGATGGCGCGGGCGGCACGCCGCTGGTGATCGTCCTGGTCAGCACGACTGAGGGCGTGCGCGCCGATGCGGTGCTGACAAACACCGACCAGATCTCGCTGCTCTTCGGCTATGCGCGCAACGCGTTCCTGGCGGACCTGCCGACGGTTGGCGACACGGTGGCGCTACTGCAGCGCCTGATGCCGCACAAGCCGGTCGGCGAAATCTATAGCGTGCTTGGCCGCCTCAAGCAGGGCAAGACCGAACGCTATCGCCATCTGTTTCGCCACTTGGCGCGGCATCCGCTCGAACGTCTCGTCCACGCGGACGGCGAGCGTGGCATGGTCATGGCGGTGTTCACGCCGAAGGACTACCCGATCGTAGTCAAGATCATCCGCGATCATTTCGCCTATCCGAAAGATATTGCGCGACGCCAGGTCGAGGAAAAATATCGGTTGGTATTCCGCTACGACCGCGTCGGCCGGCTCGTCGACGCGCAGGAATTCCACGATCTGCATTTTCCGTTGCGGCAATTTGAATCAGGCTTGTTGCAGGAATTGATCGGCGAATGCGCGGAGAGTGTCGCGATCGATGGCGACCACCTCGTCGTCAGGCATTACTATATCGAACGTCGTCTCCGGCCGCTCAATCTCTACGCGCGTGAAGCGGCGCCGGATGCGGCGCGACGTGCGGTGCTCGACTATGGTCAGGCGATCAAGGATCTGGCGCGCAGCAACATCTTTCCCGGTGACTTACTGCTGAAAAACTTCGGCGTTTCACGTATCGGTCGCGCGATTTTTTACGACTACGACGAACTTTGCCTGGTCGAGCAATGCCGCTTCCGCCGTCTGCCCGATGCGCGAGAAGGCGATGAAACACGTCCGCTCGAAGACTGGCTCAGCGTGCGCGAGAACGATGTGTTTCCAGAGCAGTTTCCGCGCTTCCTCGGGATACCGGATGCGCTGCGCGATGCCTTGCTCGCAGCGCATCCGGAGATTTTCGACCCAGCCTGGTGGAACGCGTTGCGCGAGCGCTTGCTCGCCGGCGAGCAGGAGGATGTGTCGCCTTATCCGGCCTCGGCACGCCTTACCGATTGACAAGTCATGTCGACGGCCAGTGGCAGGTCAGAGCTTGCCGCGTCGACCCATAACCAGCGAAACCACAAAGAGCACCAGGAATACGAGGAACAGGATCTTCGCTATTCCGGCGGAGGCGCCGGCAATGCCGCCAAAGCCGAGCACGGCGGCAATGAGTGCGATGACGAGGAACACGATGGCGTAGTGCAGCATGAGTGGTTCTCCCTTGTATGAGTTGTTCAGCCCACATAGAAGAACGCATCGTCGGTGAATCAATCGTGAGCTGATCCTCTACGGCAGATGAACGAAGCGGCGCCCGTTCATGTAGGCACCGAATACTTCAAAAGGCAACTCAGCGGTGACGCTATGCTCGCTCACCCGCCGCCCAAACCGCGGCCGAAAGCACGCCGAATCGAACGCTGCACCCGACCAGTGTCGAATCGGCCCTGCAATGCCTGTGCTAGTCTGCCGCGCTGCGACGCTCGCCGATTCACGCCGAAAAAGACCAAGGATCACCCCATGAAAAAGCTCAGCCTGTTACTCCCCTTAACGGTCGCACTGGTTGCCTGCGGCGCGCAGGAGCCGGCGTCCAAGACGGTCGCTCCGGCTATGGCTGCCGCTGCTCCTGCCGACCAGCCCGCTTCGCCGCCGCCGCCGCAGA
This sequence comes from Dokdonella sp., assembly GCA_039919785.1. Classification (GTDB taxonomy): domain Bacteria; phylum Pseudomonadota; class Gammaproteobacteria; order Xanthomonadales; family Rhodanobacteraceae; genus Dokdonella_A. The sequence goes on from JBDSFA010000232.1 coordinate 2,350, forward strand.
GCGCGGCCGATCTGACAAATGCGAAACTCGACCAGGTGCTTGCCGGCGCATGGCGCTCGGACAAGAACAAGGCGCGCGATCAATACCGTCATCCGAAGCAGACACTCGAGTTCCTCGGCGTCAAGAGCGGCCAGACCGTGGTCGAGATCACCCCGGGGGGTGGTTGGTACGCGGAAGTTCTCGCGCCGCTGCTTAAGGGCAACGGCACCTACATCGCGGCCGTCGCCCAGCCGAAGAAGCCGGCAGGCGAGGATGCACAGGACAAGAGCGCGCTGCAGAAGAAGTTTGAAGGCGATACCGCCGAATACGGCGAAGCGAAAACGGTCGAGTTCAATTCGAAGGTGCCGAACTTCGGTGCGGCGGGATCGGCTGACACCGTTGTTACCTTCCGCAATGTGCACAACTGGGTCATGGGCGAAACCGCACCGCTCATGTTCAAGGCGTTCTTCGATGTCTTGAAGCCGGGCGGTACGCTCGGTGTGGTCGACCATCGCGCTGCCGCCGATGCCGATCTTGCGAAGATCAAGGACTCCGGTTATCTGCCGCAGGACTACGTGATCAAGCTTGCGACCGATGCCGGCTTCAAGCTGGTCGCGCAGAGCGAAATCAATGCAAACGCAAAGGACACCAAGGATTACGAGAAGGGCGTGTGGACGCTGCCGCCGACGCTCGATCTGGGCGACAAGGACAAGGATAAATACGTCGCGATTGGTGAATCGGACCGCATGACGCTGAGATTCGAGAAGCCCAAGGGTGATCAGATCTTCCAGCAGGACAGCGACAAGGCCGCGGGCACTGCCGAAAAACACTGAGTCCCGGCCAGCAACAGTTGCCAGAAAACTCCAGGTCGTTCACGAACGACCTGGAGTCGTCCCATCCGCGCCCGCCATCGCGCTCGATCCATGCTGATCCTGTTGAACAAGCCCTACGGCGTGCTGTGCCAGTTCACGGATCGCAGCGAGCCGCCGCGCCGCACACTGGCGGAATTTATCCGTACACCAAACGTCTATGCGGCCGGGCGGCTGGATCAGGACAGCGAAGGCCTGTTGCTGCTGACCGACGTCGGCGCGCTCGCCCATCGCCTGACCGACCCGCGTCACAAGCAGGAAAAAGCCTACCTCGCGCTGGTCGAAGGCGTGCCGACCTTGGCGGCGCTGGATGCGTTGCGCCGTGGCGTGACACTCAACGACGGAACGACCTTGCCCGCCGAAGCGGAAGTGGTGGACGGCACGCCAGACGGGTTGTGGCCACGCGAACCGCCGGTGCGTTTTCGCAAAAGTGTGCCGGACGCGTGGCTGCGCCTGACCATCCGCGAAGGCCGCAATCGCCAGGTGCGCCGGATGACCGCGGCAGTCGGCTTGCCGACATTGCGTCTGATCCGCATGCGCGTTGGGGAGCACGAGCTCGGTACGCTGGCACCGGGTGAGTCGCGGATAATAAATGTATGACCAATTGGCGATTGGGGTGGTGGGGTGAGCGGAGGTCTGTGGGAGCGGCTTCAGCCGCGATGCTCCGGGCCCCTGAATACGAGCATCGCGCCTTTCGCCGCTCCCACAAAATCGGTTCCCAGAGTGGCGAGTTTCGCGGCGAACGGCGATCTGCATTCTTTTGTAGGAGCGGTTTTAGCCGCGACGCTTTAGCCCAGTGGCGCAGCACCATCCCCACCCAACCCTCCCCTTGAAGGGGAGGGCTTTCAAAGCACCGCTCATGTTTTCATGGGATCTCGTGAGAGCACGCATGCTATTCGCTCCCAAAAAAACATGCTCCCGCAAATAAGTGGAATCCCGCACTATCCGATCATCAGCGAGCGATGCTTCCAAAGGCCTCCCCCTCAAGGTGCGGTTTGGCGAGATTCCCTGTGGGAGCCGCTTCAGCCGCGATGCTCCACCCATGCAAGTGCTCCTACGCCAATGAAACGGAGGGTGTCATGAGTTTCAAGGATCATTTTTCAGGTCACGCCGGGATCTATCACGAGGCGAGGCCGAGCTATCCCGCGGCGTTGTTCGACTGGCTGGCGAAGCAAACGACCGTGCGCGATCTCGCCTGGGATGCCGGTTGCGGCAATGGCCAGGCCAGCGTCGCATTGGCCGGTCGTTTCAAACGCATCTTCGCAACCGATCCGAGCGCGACGCAGATTGAAAACGCCGAAGCGCGCGCGAATGTCGAGTACCACGTCGAGCCCGCCGAACAGTGTTCTCTCGCCGATGCGAGCGTTGATCTCTTCACGGTCGCGCAAGCGTTGCACTGGTTCGACCACGCGCGCTTCTATGCGACGGTGCGGCGAGTGTTGAAGCGCGATGGCGTGTTCGCCGCGTGGACCTATGCCGACTGCCGCGTCGATGCGGCGATCGATGCGGTCAAGGATCATCTCTACGTCGATTTGACCGGGCCTTTCTGGCCGCCCGAACGCGCCTTCGTCGACAGCGGCTACCGCACCCTGCCGTTTCCGTTCGAGGAAATCGATGCGCCTGCGTTCGAGATGCAGGTCCGCTGGACGCTCGCGCAGTTTCTGGCATACCTGCGGTCGTGGTCGGCGACGCAGCGCTATCTGAAAGCGAACGGCGTTGATCCAGTGAACGAAATCGAATCCGATCTCACGCGCTCCTGGGGCGATCCATTCGCACCACGCAACGTGCACTGGGATTTCCACCTGCGTTGCGGGCGGATATGACATGTCCTCAATTCTGCAGTCGGTCCCAATCAATACCCAGCTCGCGCAGGCCGTTGCGACCCAGGCTGCCGAGCATCAGTGCACGTGAGTCGCGTCGGCGTCTCAACCAGCCCGCATCGATCAGGCGTCGCGCGAGCTGAGTGCCGAGCGGACCGGCCAGATGAAAGCGGCGCTCGGTCCAGTCGATGCAGCTGCGCCCGGGCAACTGCGCGATCGTATCGAAGGCATCGAGCAATCCGATCTCGTGCAACCAGCGCGCACCAGATGGACTGAGTCGAAGCGCATCCGTGTCGATCAACAGCGCCTTGCGCTGGCGCAGACGCTCGAACAATGCGACGCCGAGTTGGCCGGCGAGATGCTGGTAGCAGGTGCGCGCCCGGCGCAACAGCGGGTCGGCGCGCGTCGCCGGAACGGCGGCAAGCGGGCGCGCGCCTGTGAGCGCGAGCGTCTCCACCAGGTGCGCGACGTCTTCGCCGGCCAAGCGATAGTAGCGATGGCGACCTTGCGCCTGCACCACGAGCAGGCTGCCTTCGACGAGTTTGCGCAGATGCACGCTGGCGGTCGCGGGCGCGACGCCTACGATTTCGCCGAGTTCGCCGGCGGGCCGTGAGCTGCCATCCATCAGCGCGAGCAGGATGCCGGCACGCGCGGGCTCGGCCAGCAGGGCGCCGAGTTCGGCGAGGCGATGACGTGTCGTTGGCGCGCTCATGGCATACGCAGCGTAACGCGAAGCGCCCCATGATGTTTCGTCGTGCGACGAAACATATGCGCCCGTTGTCCTCGCAGAATCGTCGGCGACAAGCGCAACAGGCTCCATGAACTTTCCCGCGAGTGGACCGTGCATTTTTCCCGATTGTGCTTAGAGTAGCGCCACCGCTCGGCCATCTGCTTCGAGGAATCGGACGCGGCTGTTCGAGTATTTCACCCTTGAACGGAAACAGCGCCTTCCGCGATTGGGCATTCGCGCGGCCATGCCGATCAGGTTTCATCCAACCCTTCCGGAGAATTGCACCCCATGAGTGACGCGATTGCCACCGCGACCAACCGCGCACAATTCGACTGGCTGACATCGCTGGAATTGCTCGCACTCGGCGCGATCTGGGGTGGCTCGTTCCTGTTCATGCGCGTGGCCGCGCCACACTTCGGACCGTTCGCCCTGGTCGAGGTACGCATCGTGCTCGGTGCGCTGATCCTGCTGCCGTTCCTGTGGCAGGTACGCGCACGCCTCACGCGCGCGCACGCGGCGCGTTTCGCGATCATCGGCGCACTCAATTCGGCAATCCCGTTCTCGCTGTTCGCCTGGGGCGCCGAACGTGCGCCAGCCGGTGTCGGCGCCATCGCCAACAGCTTGACGGTGTTGTTCACCGTGCTGGTCGCGTTTGCGCTCTATCGCGAACACATCGGCAAGCGCCGTGCGCTGGCGATGGTTGCGGGTTTCGTCGGCGTGGTCGTGCTGATGAGTGGCAAGACGGCCGGCGACAATGTCGCCGCCGCGGCGCTCGCTGGAGCCGCCGCATCGCTCTGCTACGGCTTTGCCGCCAACTTTACCAAGCGCTGGCTGGCGGATCTGCCGCCACTGGCCGCCGTTGCGGGCACGCTTGGCAGCGCCGCATTGATGGTGGCGCCGTTCGCGATTGCAACGTGGCCGACCACGCCGGTACCGCAGACGTCATGGCTCAGTGCGGTGACCCTTGGCGTCGTCTGCACCGGCGTTGCCTATGCGTTTTTCTTCCGTCTGATCCAGCGTGTTGGCGCGGCTCGCGCGACCACCTGCACCTATCTCATTCCGCTGTTCGGTGTGGCCTGGGGTTGGCTGCTGCTAGATGAAACGCCGTCCTTGACCATGCTGATCGCCGGCACGCTGATTCTCGGCAGCGTGATCATCAGTCAGCAGAAGGTGGGAAGCGGGAATAGGAAATCGGACGTGGGGAATCGATAGAGCGCCGCGTTGCGAGCTGCACTGTTCCTGATTTTCCTGCTTATCGGTTGGTCAACTGGATCTCGATGCGCCGATTTTTCGCATCGCCTTCGGGTGTGTTGGCGTTGTCGATCGGCTGGAATTCACCGAAGCCATTCGCAGATACGCGATGCGCCGGAATGCCTTGCACCACGAGGTATTTCACGATCGCGACTGCGCGCGCAGTGGACAATTCCCAGTTCGAAGGAAATTGTGCGGTATGGATCGGTCGCCGATCGGTATGGCCATCGATGCGCAGTACCCAGTCGATGCCGGATGGAATTTCCGAAGCGACTTCCTTCACCGTTTCCGCCAGCACCGCGAGGCGCTGCTGGGCCGCGGGCCCGAGTTCCGCGGAACCGGAATCGAACAGCACATCGGTCGGTACCACGAAGCGATCGCCCGCAACGCGCACGTCGGTGCGGTCGCCGAGTGCTTGACGCAGGCGACCGAAGAATTCCGAGCGGTAGCGTTCGAGCTCGCCGACCCGGTTGGCGAGAGCGACATTGAGTTGCTTGCCCAGGTCGGCGATCTTCACGTCTTTTACCTGCACGTCCTTGCTCGCGATATCGAGCGCTGTCTGGATCTTCGCCAGTTGCTCATTGAGTGCAGCCAGCTGACGATTGAGCAACTCGACTTGCGCGGTTGCTGCAGCGGTCAGCGTGGTCTGCTTGACCGTGTCTTCTTTTGAGCTGTCGAGTTGACCGACCAGACTCGCGACCTGCGCTTCGAGTTGCTGCTTCAGCGCCGTCAATGCGGCGATGTCGGTGTTGAGCTGGGTGGCTTGGCTGGTTGCAGCATCGAGTTGCGTCTTCAGCTGGTCGCGTTCGACGCTGGCTTTGCCGAGCGACGCACCCAGCTCGTTCACGCGAGCATCGAGCATGCGTTTGCTGTCCTCGGCCAGCGACAGGCTTTTCGCCAGTTCGGCGACTTTCGAGTTCAAGGCATCGAGCGCGCGATTCTTGCCCGCCAAGGTGTCGGACAGCACGAACTGGCCAATCGCAAAGATCAGCAGCACGAAGATCATGACCATGATCAACGAGGTCAGGGCATCGACGAAACCAGGCCAGATGTCGAAGGCACGACGCCGGCGCAGTCTGCTCATCG
>JBDSFA010000008.1:0-3280 GCA_039919785.1 Dokdonella sp.
AGACAGCGGCATCGGCATCTCGCCGGAATTTCGCGAGCGCGTGTTCAAGCCGTTCAATGACGGCGGCCAGTCCGGTCGCAAGGGTGCTGGCCTGGGTCTGAGCATCGTGCGTCGGCTGATCGAGCAGATGCACGGAAAGCTCACGTTCGAATCGGAGCCTGGACGCGGCAGCCGCTTCCATGTGGAACTGCCACCCCTTGAGCGTGCGAGCACGATCGTTGCTGGCGACCGACCCGGGGTGCCTCTCCGCATGCAGGACACGCGCGTGCTCGTCGTCGACGATGATCCGGACATTGCGCAATTGCTCGAAGCCCTGCTCACCGATCTGGGTTGCCGGGTGGACGTGGCCGACAATGCGCAGGCCGCGATCGAGCAGGCGATGGAGCACGCACCTGACGTGCTGCTGATCGATGTGGAAATGCCGAACCTGTCCGGCAACGCTGCTGTGTTCAAGTTGCGTTCGCGCGGGTATCGCGGCCGTATCGTGACGTTGTCCGCGACGTCGACGGGCGACGCGCGTGACGCGTCGCTACGCGCGGGCGCGGACTACTATCTGACCAAGCCCCTCAATATCGAGCAGTTCGTCGGCGTGATGCAGCGCGCAGCGCAAGGCACGTGAACCACGAGTATCAAGAGCCCATTCGGCAGGCGCGCGTTACTTGCTCGGACGAGCGAGGTCCTGCCGAGGGCGCGGTGGGCGTCGTCGAGCCCGTTCATTGAGCCACGGCGTCAGGAAATTCCACGCACACGAGTCGACGCACGCTGCGATCCGTTCGCAGCTCCACGCGCACGTCTGCTTGCGCGGGCAACTCGCGCAATGCGTGCCGGCTCAGGCGTTCATAGTGCAGCAGGAAACGCGCGAGGGCTGCAGCGTCCATCGCGAGTGGCGCGTGGCGCCGGCGCAGCACGCACTCCTGTTCATCGCGCCACTTCGAGACGAGTGCAAAGCTGGGTGCTTGCAGCAGGATCAAGCCGTCGATCTTCTTCCACAGGTTCGCGTACGTACCCGCCAGCTGCGTGTTGACCCAGCGGCGCCAGCGGCCATCGCAATCCTCGTCGCGCTCCAATGCATTGAGCGGACGAACAAGCGCACGCGCCGACTGCGGTGGCACGCCAACGCACCATCCCTCGAGCAGGATCAGACGCGGCCGCTTCGTCACCCGCCGCCAGCGCGAGGGTGGCAAACGCGTGTCGCGACCCTTGTCAAAACGCGGTAACGCAACGGGCTTGAGTTCGCTCGCGTGTGCGAGGTCGCGCAGGGTGCGCATCAGCAAGCCAATATCGTGCGTGCCGGGCACGCCGCGCGTCGCCAGCAAGGGATGGATCGATCGAGCAAGGTCTGCGCGCGCGCGATGGCTCAGATAGAAATCGTCGAGCGCGAGAATTTGCACTGCGATGCCGAGTGTGTCGGCGCGCGCGGCCAGCTGGTACGCGAGCGTGCTCTTGCCGCTGCCTTGCAGGCCCGACAGACCGAGCAGCCATGGCGATTTCGATGCGGACGAACGCGCGCGCATATTGGCGATGGCGCCATCGAGTACCGTCTCGATGATCGCGTCAGCGTAGCCGATCTGCGTGGTAGCATCGCGCGCCATGACCCACGCACCTTCTCGCACGGAACCGAATGCACTGTATCAGCAGGCGCTCGCGACCTTTCGCAGCTTGCTCGACGAAGCGCGCGCGGCCGGTGATCCCGAGCCTACGGCGATGACGCTGGCGACCTCGCAAGAGGATCGCCTGTCCGCGCGCATCGTGTTGCTGAAGGGGGCGGACGCGCGCGGCTTCCGCTTCTTCAGCAACTACGAAAGCGCGAAGGGCGTCCAGCTTGCCGCGCATCCGCGGGCTGCACTGTGCTTCCATTGGAAGTCATTGCGCGATGGCGTGCAGGTGCGCGTCGAAGGCGCCGTCGAGCGTTTGTCGGCGGAGGAGTCCGATACCTATTTCGCGACGCGTCCGCGCGGCAGCCAGATCGGCGCATGGGCTTCGATGCAATCGCAACCGCTGGCGAGTCGTGAGGAATTCGAGGCGCGCATCGAGCAGATCGAGCAACGGTTCGTCGATGCGTCGGTGCCGCGACCGCCGCATTGGGGCGGCTATCTCGTCGTGCCCGATCGCATTGAATTCTGGTATGGCGCAAACTTTCGCCTGCACGAGCGCGTGTGCTACGCGAGCGACGGGGTGAGCTGGACAAAGAAAATGCTGTTCCCGTAGCGCGACGTTGAACGTACCGTGCAGTCGTCATTCCCGCTTTCGCGGCAGTGACTTAAAAGCCGGCTCCACTTCGCAGCTCTGATCTCCATACCTATGCATGGCCCCCAACGCATCGTCTGCCTGACGGAGGAACCGACCGAGGTGCTGTACGCGCTCGGTGAGCAGGATCGCATCGTCGGCATTTCCGGTTTCACGGTGCGGCCCGCACGTGCGCGCAAGGAAAAGCCCAAGGTATCGGCGTTCACCAGTGCGAAGATCGACGAGATCCTGAAACTTGATCCAGATTTCGTCGTTGGTTTCTCCGATATCCAGGCCGACATCGCGCGTGACCTGATCAAGGCCGGCGTCGAGGTCTGGATCAGCAATCATCGCAGCGTCGCCGGAATACTCGATTACATTCGCCGGCTGGGCGCGATGGTCGGTGCGCACGAGCGCGCGGAGGCGTATGCGTTGCGTGCCGAAGCACATCTGGCGCAGGTCGCGCAGGCAGCCGCTGCATTGCCGCGACGCCCGCGCGTCTATTTCGAGGAATGGGACGAGCCGCTGATCACCGGTATCCGCTGGGTCGCTGAATTGATGCGCATCGCCGGCGGTGATGACGTGTTTCCAGCGCAGGCGTCGGAGTCGCTGGCGAAGCACCGCATTCTCGCCGATCACAGCGAGGTAGTGCGGCAAGCGCCGGACATCATTTTCGGTTCCTGGTGCGGCAAGAAATTCCGCCCCGAACGCGTGGCGGCGCGTGCGGGCTGGAACGCGATTCCGGCAGTGCGCGATGGCGAACTGCACGAGATCAAGTCGCCGATCATCCTGCAGCCGGGGCCGGCTGCATTGTTCGATGGCCTCGATGCGATGCATCGCGTGATTGCGGCATGGGCGGCGCGCAAGCATTGATTTTGTTGGAGCGGCTGAGGCTGCCAGGCTGCATGTCGAAAACACCATCCCCACCTATTGATTCGGCCCTTAAATAGTATCACGCGGCGTACTTCACCCGAGGATCCTGAAAGTAGGCTTTAACGCGTTCGGGTGACCGACCAATCGTCGCCATGTGATCTTCGGTTGCGACGCGCAATTT
>JBDSFA010000144.1:0-3128 GCA_039919785.1 Dokdonella sp.
AGATCGTGAGGTCCTTGCCCGGCTTCGCTTCGCGCACGAGCTCGACGTTCTCGACTTCGTGGCCAAGACGATCGCGAATCACGCGCTTGATGCCCTTCTCGCCGGCCAGCCACTGGTCGAACGCGAGTTCAAGCCCTTCCTGTCCGGCATCGTCAATATTGGTGAAGCCGAGCACGTGCCCGATGACTTCGCCACTCGGGTAGTAGCGACGGAATTCGCGCTGACTGGCAACGCCCGGAATATCGAGCTTGAGGATGGCCTGCGCGTCGTCCGGATTCAGGTGTCGCTTGAGGTAGACGAACTCCTTGTCCGAATACGCCATCAACTTCTGCTTGAGCGCCTCTTCGTCGAGTCCGGCGGCTGTCGCAAGCTCCGGGATGCGCTCTGCATGTTCGAGCAGGGCCATAGGGTTGGCCCAGATCGATTCGACCGGGGTCGACACCGCGAGCGGCTCGCCATTGCGATCGAAGATCGTGCCACGCGAGACAGGAATATCCAGATCGCGCAAGTAACGCGCGTCGCCCTGCTCCTGATAGAAGTCCTTGCGCACCACCTGCAGATCGACCGCGCGCACGACCAGGGCGCTGGACGCGAGCCCAAGCATCGCCAGCACGACGTAAAGTCGCGTGCGTGCATTGGCCGGCTGGACGCGTTCGTTCATCGCGTCGCTGCGCACATGTTGCATGCATGCCCGCACGCACGATACCCGGCGTTGCGATCAACGCGGATACGGGTTTGCTGCACGGTCCTCATCGCTTGATCACGATGGTTTCTGACGAACTCGGCGAAACCATGCCGAGCTTGCCGCGGGCGATTTGTTCGACCCGGTTGTTTTCCGCCCACGTCGCCTGCTCCAGTTGCAGGCGTCCGAATTCAAAATTGAGGTCATCGCGCTCGTTGCCGAGCCGGGTCAACTCGACGAACGCGATGCGGCTCTGCTGGCGTGCATAGACGACACCGATCGCTGTGACCAGTGTTGCCAGCAGCAATACCGAAAGGGCGAGCGCGCGCCAGATCATGCACGCTTCTCCGCGATACGCAGCACGGCACTGCGCGCGCGCGGATTCACCGCCAATTCCGCGTTGCCTGCAAACTGCGCCTTGCCGACCGCAAGCAAGGGCGCTGGCGCCACTTCGGGCGGCGGCAAACCACGTCGGACCGCAGGTGCAACTTCGCCGCGGATGAACTGCTTCACCGCACGGTCTTCGAGCGAATGGAAGCTGATCACCGCAAGACGCCCGCCGGGTTTGAGGCACGCCAGCGCACCGTCGAGTCCCTGTTGCAGGGCACCGAGTTCGTCGTTGATGTGGATGCGCAGCGCCTGGAACGTGCGCGTTGCGGGATGCTTGTTGCGCTCGCGATAGCCGATCGTCCTGGCGACAAGGTCGGCTAGTTCGCGCGTGGTCTCCAATGGTCGTTCGATTGTACGCTCCACGATGGCCCGCGCGATTCGTCGACTCATCTTTTCCTCGCCATGGCGCCACAGGACATCGGCGATCTCCTGCACATCCGCTGCGGCCAGCCATTGCGCCGCACTCAATCCGCGTGTCGGATCCATCCGCATGTCCAGCGGGCCTTCGTGCTGGAAGCTGAAACCGCGCGTCGCGTCATCCAGTTGCGGCGACGACACGCCCAGGTCCAGCAACACGCCGTCCAACCCTGCGATCGCTTCCTGCCAATCCGCGATCGCCGCGAAATTCGCATGACGGATACGCACCCGCGCATCCGTGGAAAATTCCTTCTGCGCCGTCGCGATCGCCTGCGGATCGCGATCCATCAACAACAAGCCTCCGTCCGGCCCCAGCTTCTTCAACACCTCGCGCGCGTGTCCGCCGCGTCCAAAGGTGCCGTCAAGATAAATTCCATCGGGTCGCACACGAAGACCTTCCACAACCTCGGCTAACATCACCGGAACGTGCTCGCGTTGTGGCGTGCTCATTTCGCGAGTCTCCGTCACAACTTCAGCTCGAGCATGTCCTCCGTGATCTGGTCCTCACCGATCGTTTCGCGGATCTTGGCCAGATGTGCCTGCTCACTCCAGAGCTCGAACTTGTTGCCCATGCCGAGCAATACGGCACGCTTCTCGATCCCGGTGGCAGCGCGCTGGCTGCCCGGTAGCTGGATGCGGCCGTTGCCGTCCGGCTCGACGTGCGCCGCCGCACCGACCAACTTCATTTGCAAGTTGCGGTGCACCGCCTTCACGCTCGGCAGCAGGTTGACTTCGTCGCGCACGCGCTCCCACTCTTTCTCCGGAAAGATCCAGAGACAGCCGTGTTCAAACGGGTTGTAGGTCACGACGAGGCGATTGCCCGCCTTGGAGACGAACTCCCGATGGGCTGCGGGGATGGCTACCCGACCCTTGTCGTCCAGTGTGACCGCAGTCTCGCCTTGAAACATGAACCACTACTCACCACGAAAAACCACTACAACCCACAGTAGGTGGCACGATATGGCATGTCAAGGAAAATTCGGGGAAAAAACGCTGTCTGTGCAAGGATTTGGCGCAACGCTCAAGATCGCGAACGTGATGGTTTTGATAACTTGCACGAGGAGTGCGCGCCAACATATTGATGCGTAGGAAGACGTCGGTATTCATGCGCGGTGAGGCGGCGCTCGGTGCCGAGCGCACGTATTGGACTCTCCACCTCAGTTCGTCCACCCCTCGGGGGCTTGGCTCATGAACATCCACAGCAAAACCAAACGCAGCGGCGCCAGACCGGAGAAGGCTCCCCCGAATTGACCCCTTCGGGCTCATGCGTCCGACAACGCAGAATCAGCCGCTTTTCAAGCGAACACGTTGACGCATACGCGGCTGGCCGTAGGGTCGTTCAAAGCCGTTGGTCGCGAGCTGCCCGAACCTGGCTTGGGCACTCGGAAATCGTCTAGCGTTTCGGCAGACCACAAAGCGGCACGATGAAGCGCTTGAGGGTGCTGTCGGGCCATTCGGCGGCACATCAACCACGCACCAACGCCGCAGGCTGCATGCGCACGTCAGGCGTGGAGAATGAGGTGGGAGCCGGCCGATAAGCCGGGTTCTGTCGTGAACAGCCATTCCTCTAGACCCTGCGTCGCCGCAGGGTTCAAGCAACCAACCCGGGAACGACGCGGGCCACGTCATGGTTCCCCTA
>JBDSFA010000467.1:0-2998 GCA_039919785.1 Dokdonella sp.
CCTGCGCAGTCGCTGCACTCGCACAGATGAACCGGCATGGCGTGCTCGCGGCGATCCTGCCGATGTTCCGCCGCGTGGTCGGGCGCATGCAGTACGACCTTTTTCATGTGTACACGGTCGATGAACATACCTTGCGCGTGCTGCGCAATATCGCGCGCTTCGCCGAAGCAGAGGCACGCGAGGAATTTCCGCGCGCCCTCGACACCTTCGCTGCGCTCGACAAGCCGGAACTGCTCCTGCTCGCAGCGTTGTTCCACGATATTGCGAAGGGGGCTGGTGGTGACCATTCCGTGCTCGGAGAGGACGCAGCGCGCGCGTTCTGCGCGAAGCTGGAGCTGGTCGAAGCCGACATCGATCTCGTCGCATGGCTGGTCCGTTGGCATTTGCTCATGAGCGTCACCGCGCAACGGCAGGACATCAGCGACCCGGAAGTCGTGCATCGCTTCGCGGTCCAGGTCGAGGATCGCGAACGCCTCGATCATTTGTATTTGCTGACGATCGCGGATATCGCCGGCACCAACCCGAAGCTTTGGAACGAATGGAAGGCGCGCCTGCTCGCCGATCTGCACGTCGCCGCGCGTTATGTGCTGCGCGCCGGCCTGGGTCGACCGCCACGAGCGGAAGCGCGTGCCGCTGCGAATCGCGCGCGCGCGCTGGAAACGCTGATCGGCGAAGGCGTAGATGCAGCGCGGGCCGAACAACTTCTGAATGGATTTCCTGAAGTGGGGTTCCTGCGCCATCGCACGGAGCAGATCGTCTGGCAGGCGCATGCGTTGGCGCGCGCGGCCGCGGGCTCAACCGTCATCGCGATCCAGCGCCGTGGAGTACGAGGCAGCAGCGAGCTGTTTGTCTGCTCGCCGGATCGCGACGGTTTGTTCGCCGCGATCGCAGCCACGCTGGATCGGCGTGGCTGCAACGTCGTCGCAGCACGCCTGTTGATTGCGGCTGACGGTCGCGTATTCGATACGTTCGAGTTGCTCGATGCTGGCACGCTGGCGGCGATGGATGCGGAACACGTCGCTGCGCTCGAAGCGGAATTGCGACGCGTGCTCGCCGCGAAGAATCTTGCGCCCCGTATCGTGCGTCGTGGCGTACCGCGGCGATTGCGTCATTTTCAGCGCACGCCGCAGATCGGATTTTCCGAGACGGGGCGCGCTACCCAGCTCGCCCTCGTCTGCAATGACAGTCCTGGCCTGCTCGCCCGAGTCGCACAGGCGTTTCGCGTTGCGCGTGTGCGCGTGCACGATGCACGCATCGCAACCTTCGGCGAACGCGTGGAAGACTTCTTCGTCCTCAGCGACGAGAATGACGCGATGCTCGATGAGTCCTTGCAGGCTTCGCTGCGTGCGATCCTGCTGGAGCATCTTGGCGCTTTGCAATCACCCTGACCGAGATACCCCATGCAAGCTTTGGAATCCCTCATCGACGACGCTTGGGAGCGTCGCACCGCATTGACAGACGACGAGGTCGCAACGACGTTGCGTCCTGCGATCGAGCAGATCCTCGACTCTCTTGAGGCGGGCACTGCACGCGTCGCCGCGCCCGACGGCAACGGCGGCTGGCATACGCAGCAATGGTTGAAAAAGGCCGTCCTGCTCTATTTTCGCATCAGCGCGAATCGCGTCATGGACGGCGGACCGATGGCGGCATTCGACAAGGTGCCTTTGCGCTTCGCCGAAGCCGGCGACGCCGAATTTCGCGCCGCCGGAGCACGCGTGGTTCCCGGCGCACTGGTACGCCGCGGCGCACATATCGCCAAAGATGCCGTGCTGATGCCGAGCTACGTCAACATCGGTGCGCACGTGGGCGCAGGCAGCATGGTCGACACCTGGGCCACGGTCGGGTCCTGCGCACAGATTGGTGCGAACGTGCATCTCTCAGGTGGCGTCGGCATCGGCGGCGTGCTCGAACCTTTGCAGGCGAATCCCACCATCATCGAGGATGACTGCTTCGTCGGCGCGCGCTCCGAAGTCGTTGAGGGCGTCATCGTTGAGCGCGGCAGCGTGATCGGCATGGGCGTGTTCCTCGGTCAGTCGACGAAGATCTACGATCGTGCGACAGGCGAGGTGAGCTATGGTCGCGTGCCCGCAGGTAGCGTTGTGGTCGCCGGTTCGTTGCCGGCGGTCGATGGCAGTCACAGTCTTTACGCAGCGGTGATCGTCAAGCGCGTCGATGCAAAGACACGCTCGAAGACCAGCATCAATGAATTGCTCAGAGCATGAGACGCGCATGACGACGACGATCTACGGCCTCGACAAATGCGACACCTGCAAGAAAGCGCGCAACTGGCTCGATCGCAAAAAGGTCGCGTATCATTTCATCGACTACCGCGCGCATCCGATTGCTGCTGCCACGTTGAAGGAGTGGGCGCCAGCGCTAGGCGGGTGGGAGAAGCTGGTGAATCGAAGCGGTACCACCTGGCGCGGGCTGTCTGAGGCGCGCAAGTCACCCGGCAGCGCAGCTGAGTGGACGTTGTTGCTCAAGGAATATCCGGCGCTGATCCGTCGTCCGCTGGTCGTGATGCAGGACGGTCGCGTGCAGCAGGGGTTTTCCGACAAACTATTTGCGGGATTGTTTGCGTGAGCGCATGGCTGCGCAAGCGCCGCGGCGATAAGCCTGAAGAAGTCGCGTAACCGGACCTGTGCAATGACATCGACCGTTTTCGATCTGACCTGTGACCTGATCCGCCGCGCCTCGGTGACGCCGGACGACGCCGGCTGCCAGGCCATGATTGCCGAGCGCCTGGTGCGGGCCGGTTTCATCATCGAGCATCTTCGCTACGGCGACGTCGACAACCTGTGGGCGACACATGGCAAGGATGGACCTGTGCTTGTGTTCCTGGGTCATACCGACGTCGTGCCGAGTGGCCCGGTGGAGGCGTGGGCGAGTGCGCCGTTCGAACCCAGCGTTCGTGATGGACGTCTATACGGTCGAGGGGCGGCGGACATGAAATCCGGCGTCGCAGCGATGACAGTCGCGATGGAGGCATTCGTGCGTG
>JBDSFA010000409.1:0-4973 GCA_039919785.1 Dokdonella sp.
GAACTGGCGCAGCTGCTGCGCGATTTCCTCTCGCGCGAAGGCTTTGACGTCGTCCTCGCGCATACCGCCGACAGCGCGCTTGCGGCCGCACGCGCGGAAACATTCGACGCGCTGGTGCTCGACGTGATGATGCCGGGTCGCTCCGGTCTCGATGCGTTGCGCGAACTGCGCCGCGAATCGGCAATGCCGGTACTGATGCTGACCGCGCTCGGCGAGGACATCGACCGCATCCTCGGCCTCGAACTCGGCGCCGACGACTACATCCCCAAACCCTGCAATCCGCGCGAGCTCGCCGCACGTCTGCGCGCCGTGCTCCGTCGTGCGCGCGGCGAAGGTGGCGAGACGCTGACCGACCTGCGCAACGGACCGATCTGGCTGCGCGCCGCGTCACGCAGCGTAAGTGTCGACGGCAATGCGATTGCGCTGACCGCAACCGAATTCGACCTGCTCGTGCTGCTGCTGCGCGAAGCCGGCCGCGTGGTCAGCAAGGAACGCATTTCGCAGACGGTACTTGGTCGCGCGCTCGGACCGTTCGATCGTTCGATCGACGTGCACGTGTCGAACCTGCGCCGCAAGCTCGGCGACGCGCCCGACGGCAGTTCGCCGATCACCACGATCCACCGCAGCGGCTATCTGTTGCGCCAGCTCGACAACGCATCGTGAATTTTTTTGCCGTGCCTATTCCTGCTTTTCCCACCTCCGCGTTGCGAGGGTCTGCTTCTACTCCCTCCCCTTCAAGGGCGTACATCGGCGCGCGGACCGATGGTCCGCAAGCGCACCTCTTCATCCCCTTGAAGGGCAGGGTTTGAAATGATGCGCCGCCTGTTCTGGCGCATCTTCGCCGCGTTCTGGCTCGCGACCGTGGTCGTGCTGTTGGCGTTCGCATGGATCGCCACCAGCAATTTCGAAACCGAGAAAATCCCCGGGCTCGGCATCACGCGTCTGCAGGCAGCGATGGACGACCTGATCTCGCGCACTGCGCGCGAACTGCGCCACGACGGCGAAGAGGCGACCCGACAATGGCTGCGCACGGCGGCCGACTTCGGTCCGGTGGGCGTCTATGTCATCGACGCGGACGGCCGCGAAATGCTCGGGCGCGTGACTTCCGACGCCGTTCGCGCAGCAGCGCAGGACGTACTCGCGGAAGCACCGGCCGCTTTCGACACGGTACCCAACAGCAAGGGCAGCGAGCGCCTGCGCGCGCGCGTGATCCGCACCCGGGAGGGCCCTGCCTACGCGGTGGTTGCGGCGCGCGAAGGCAGCTTCTTCTCGCGCCTGCTGTCGCGCCGCCCGACATGGTTCTGGTCGAACATCGGTGTGGCGATGATCGTCAGCGCGCTCTTCGCAATGCTGCTCGCCTGGTACGTCGCGGCGCCACTGCAACGCATACGATCGAGCACGCGACGCTTTGCCGAGGGAGACTTTGATGCGCGTGTGGGCCATCTGCGCTTCGGGCGCAGCGCCGAGATCACCTCGCTCGCCGCCGAGTTCGACGCGATGGCCGAACGCATCAAGGCACTCGTCGAGAGCCATCGCCGCCTGGTGCGCGATGTCTCGCACGAACTGCGTTCGCCGCTCGCGCGCCAGCGTGTCGCACTGGAACTCGCGCGCGGCGGCGACGCGGCACAGATCACCGCCTCGCTCGACCGCATGGAATGCGAGTCAGATCGTCTTGAGGCAATGCTGGCGCAAGCGCTGGAGCTGTCGCGTCTGGAGACCGCGACCGGCGCAGCGCACGACCACATTGCGCTCGACACCTTGCTCGAAGACGTGATCACGA
Source organism: Dokdonella sp. (assembly GCA_039919785.1). Lineage (GTDB taxonomy): Bacteria > Pseudomonadota > Gammaproteobacteria > Xanthomonadales > Rhodanobacteraceae > Dokdonella_A. The sequence continues at coordinate 1,781 of JBDSFA010000409.1, forward strand.
ATGCCGACTACGAAGGTGCGCCGCGCGGACGCAAGGTGGTGCTCGCCGAATGCGAACGACTGGCCCTGATCGGCTCGCATTCGGCGCTCTACAGCGCGTTCGAGAACGTAATCCGCAATGCGCTCGCATACACCGCACAGGGCAGCACAGTCAGCGTGCGGCTGAGGCGCGACCGCGGCGATGCGCTGATCAGCGTGCGCGATCGCGGCGCCGGCGTACCGCAAGCCGAACTTGCCCGCATCTTCGAACCGTTCTATCGCACTGACAACGCACGCACGCGCAGCAGCGGCGGTACCGGCCTCGGGCTCGCGATCGCACGCCGTGCGATCGAACGCCACAGCGGCAGCGTCATTGCACGCAATCTGGATGAGGGTGGCCTGGAAGTTGCGATCCGGCTGCCGCTGGGCGGCGGCTGATTCCTCGCGATCAGCGCTCGGCACGCTCGATCGTGAGTGTGGGAGTGTCGGAAGGCGCGATGTTCTTCTCGCTCCAATGAAGGGAAGCATCGCGGCTTCCGCCGCTCCCACAATCTGCATCGGCTGCGCGCGTACCACCTACAATGGCTCGATGGCCACTTCCCCCGCCACCCGCCACGGGTTCTTCGCACGCGCCCGCGGACTCGCTGAAACACTGGCATGGCTGCGCCTGTGCGCCGTGTCCGGCCAGGCGATGACGGTCGCGGTGGTTGCCCTGGCCTTGCGCATGGCGATACCGGTGGAACCGCTCGCGTTCGGTATCGGCGCGCTGTCGATCTTCGCGGCGTTCGCCTTCTGGCGTCTGCGCCAACCCTGGCCGGTCAGCCTGATCGAGGCGTTCGGCCATGTCGCCGTCGATATCGGCGTGCTGACCTGGCTGCTGTACTGGTCGGGCGGCGCGACCAATCCGTTCGTTTCACTGCTGGTCATGCCGATCGCGCTGGCCGCAGCCGCACTGCCGCTGCGTCACGTTATCGCTGTCGCGGTGCTGGCTGCGGCGGGCTACCTGCTGCTGATTCCCTGGCATGTGCCGCTGCCGCCGCTGCATCCGGCGGGCAGCGGTGACTTCAATTTGCATGTCGCGGGCATGGCGATGAACTTCGTGGTGACCGCCGCCGTGCTCGCGTTCTTCATCGCGCGCCTCGCGCGCGCGTTGCGCGAGCGTGAGGCGCAGATCCAGCGCGAACGCGAGCGTGCCCTGCGCGACGAGGGCATCCTCGCGATTGCGACGCAGGCAGCCGGCACCGCGCATGAACTCAATACTCCCTTGTCGACGATACGCATCCTGCTCGCCGAGCTGCAGCGCGAGCAGGCCGGCAATCCGGCGCTCGCGGCTGATCTCGCCCTGCTCACGGGCCAGGCCGAACGCTGCCGCGACATCCTGCGCGAACTCGTCGCGGTCGGCAGTCGCCAGCTGGCCGGCACGCCGCAGCGGCTGGCGCTGACAGACTTCGTGCGCGAGTGCGAAAACCAGTTCCGACTGTTGCGACCGGAAGTCGAGTTACAGATTACCCTCGATGCAGACAGCGCTGCGCGCATGCTCGAAGCGCAGCCGGATCTGCGTCATGCCCTGATCAATCTCCTCAGCAATGCGGCCGATGCCTCGCTCGCCGCCCGCAGCAGCGCGATCGAGTTGCGCGTTGCAGCCGGCACCGATCGCGTCGAATTCGGCGTGCGCGATCACGGCAGCGGCATTGGACCCGGTGCCGGTACTGCCTTCGAGACGAGCAAGCGCGACGGCCTCGGCCTCGGTCTTGCGCTGGCCCACGCCACCGCGGAACGCCTTGGTGGCGAGCTCAATGCACATGCCGTTGCCGGTGGCGGACTGCTGCAGCGATTGCGCGTACCGCTCGTCGCAGTCGACAATCCATCCCCATGACTATCGAACGCACTCATCGAGTCGTGCTGATCGACGACGACGCCGTGTTCAGCGCCGTCCTCGCACGTGCGCTGAGTGCACGCGGCTTCGTCGTCGATATCGCCAACGACGGCAACCGTGCGCTGGCCGTTGTGCGCGAGCACGCACCGGATTTCGCCGTACTCGACCTCAAGCTTGGCGCTGAGAGCGGACTTGCCCTGATCCCGCAATTGCTGGCCGTGCGTGCGCAGCTGCGCATCCTGCTGCTGACCGGCTACGCCTCGATCGCGACCGCCGTCGAAGCGATCAAGCGTGGCGCGCACGATTACCTGGCCAAGCCGGTCGACGCGGACCAGGTCGTGCAGGCCTTGCTCGGCGTCGCCACGGAAGAATCGGAAGCGACGCCAACGTTGCATACGCCGGCACTGAAACGGCTGGAGTGGGAATACATCCAGCGCGTCCTCGCCGAATGCGACAACAATATCTCCGAAGCGGCGCGCCGCCTCGGTCTGCACCGACGCACCTTGCAGCGCAAGTTGTCCAAACGCCCGGTGCGCGAGATCCGCTCCACGCCGTAAAGGGTTGGACGCAGGCGTCAACGGCGCCTCGCGGATGGAACAAAGCACGCTGAGTAAAGGTCCTCACGCCATCGGCTTCAAACGCCGCTAGCCTGTCGGAATGATGCGCACGTCAAGAACACGACGAACTCTTGCATGGATCGGCCTGTGCGCCATCTTGCTGGTTGCGCTTGTGCCCACGATTTCCCAGCTCCGCACGGCGTCCGGCGGTGATCAGGGGGCACTCATCGGTCTCGCGGGTCTGCATGCCGGTCATGGGCGGCGAGCCTGCGTCGTTGCATGAGCTCGACAAAAGTGGCAAGTCTCCCGACGATTGCTGGAAGAAATGTGGTTACTGCGGTTTCCTGGGCCATTCGCCTGTCATGGGCAGCCAGGTCAACGTGCGTGCGGAGAAACGCGAGTCAGGCGCGAACGCGGATATCCCTAACTGCGGCGCGACGCTGGCCTATTTCAGCCCGGGCTTCACGCTCAACTTCAATCGCCGCTTTGCCGGCTTCTTGTTCGCGCAGGCGCCGCTCTACCAGCACGTCAACGGCCAACAACGCAAACCACGCTATTCCGTGTCGGCGGGTTTGCACTACATCTTCTAAGCAAGCCTGCAGCACCCGCACGCCGGAGGGGATCGGCGTGAGGTGGAACTCGTGCGCCAGCGGCGGCATGACAAGGCCTTGCTCGCATCCGACCTACTCGCCTTTTTCACCCTTGCGGCCGCGCGGTATGCGCACCATCGTGTCGAGCAGACGCTCGAGCATGCTGTCGTGAGCGGCGCAACGCCCGCTGTG
>JBDSFA010000388.1:0-10704 GCA_039919785.1 Dokdonella sp.
CGTCGTTTGTTCACGACCTTGCAGCAGAGCTTCGTCAACCTGCGACGCGGCAAGCTGGGTCTGGTACCGCCGCCGATCGACGATATCGAAACCTATTGGTCCGCGACCGAGAAAACGGGCGTCGAGCAGGCGCTGGCGTGTGCCGTGGTCGGCGATTCCGCGACGGTCAAACGCGGCATCGACGAATTCATCGCGCGGCATCGGCCGGACGAGATCATGCTGACCGCCAATGTTTTCGATCACGCTGCGCGTTTGCGATCGTTCGGGATAGCCGCGTCGCTGTTCGACTTGCCGCGTACACAGACAGGCGACCCGACGGAGCGGCTCGCGCAAGTCGCGCGGTAGCGGTGGCATCGTGATCGATGGTTGGCGGGCTGGCAGGGGGTTCCTGCCGCCATTGCAAACCGCGGCACGCGCCTGAACGGCATTCGACAGGCGAATGCCGGCGATCCGGAAACCCATTCCTGTTTCGGCTACAATGCGCGCCCCCGCAATACCGGCAACCCCATGATCGCCTTTAGAAACTTCGCCTTGCGACGCGGCGAACGCCTGCTGCTGTCCGACATCGACCTGACCCTGCACGCCGGTTCAAAGGTCGGCGTGGTCGGTCGCAACGGCTGTGGCAAGACGAGCCTTTTCGCTGCGGTGATGGGCGACGTCGAACCCGACAAGGGTGATCTGGATCTGCCCAATCGTCTGCGCATCGCCAGCGTTGCTCAAGAAACGCCGTCGTTGCCGGATGCGGCGATTGATTTCGTGGTTTCCGGCGATGCCGAAGTGCACGCCGTGCTGGTCGCCGAGGCGGCCGCGACGGCCGCTGAAGACTGGGATGCGGTTGCAGTCGCGCACCAGAAGCTCGCCGATATCAACGGCTACGACGCGACGGCGCGTGCGGGCCGCTTGTTGCATGGTCTGGGTTTTCGCGCCGCGACGCATCAAATGGCGGTAGCGGAATTTTCCGGCGGTTGGCGCGTGCGCCTGAATCTTGCGCGTGCGCTGATGACGCCGTCGGACCTGCTGCTGCTCGACGAACCGACCAACCATCTCGATCTCGACGCCGTGTTGTGGCTCGAGCAATGGTTGCAGAAATATCCTGGCATGCTGTTGATGATTTCGCACGATCGCGAATTCCTCGATGGCCTGTGCACGCACACGCTGCATCTCAACGATCAGCGCGCGAAACTCTATAACGGCGACTACACCAGTTTCGAGCACCAGCGTTCCGAGTTCCTGCGCCTGCAGCAAATCGCGCATGAGAAGGAACAAGTCGAGCGCGCGCACCTGCAATCGTTCATCGATCGCTTCAAAGCATCCGCTGCGAAGGCGAAGCAGGCGCAGTCGCGCGTCAAGCGCCTGGCCAAGCTTGCAGGCACCGAAGCGGTGCGCGCCGAACGGCAGATCCACATCAATTTCTCCGAGCCGCTCAAGATTCCGCATTCGCTGCTGCGCCTCAATCATGTCGATGCCGGTTACACGCTGCGTGCATCCGCGCACGCGGGGCCGTCCGATCATGCAGTTGTCGAGGATCACGGCCACGCGGTGATCCTGGGAAACGTGCGGTTCGGCCTTGAAGCGGGTGATCGCATCGGCCTGCTCGGTCCTAACGGTGCCGGCAAGTCGACCCTGGTGAAGACACTCGTTGGCGAATTGCCGTTGCTCGCGGGCGAGCGCACCGCGCACCCGGACATGGTGCTCGGTTACTTCGCGCAGCACACAGTCGAATCGCTGCACGAAGGGCAGACGCCAATCGACCATTTGCGAGAGATTGCGCCGAGCGGGTCGATCCAGGATTTCCGCGACTTCCTCGGCCGCTGGAATTTCGCTGGCGATCGCGCGTTCGAAGTCATCAACGGTTTCTCCGGTGGCGAGCGCGCGCGTCTCGCGCTCGCGCTGATCGCGTGGCGCAAACCGAACGTGCTGCTGCTCGACGAACCGACCAACCATCTTGATCTTGAAATGCGCGAAGCGCTCGCCGAAGCGCTCAGCATCTTCGAGGGCGCGATCGTGCTGGTTTCGCATGATCGCCATCTGACCGGCCTTGTCTGCGAAACCTTCTGGCGCGTTGCCGACGGCAAGGTCGAGGAGTTCAAGGGCGACCTCGACGAATATGCTGCCTGGCTGCGCTCTCGCAGTAGCGGTTCCAGCGACCAGGGCAAGGGCAAGCGCGCGGCTGCCTGATCGATTGGGCAGGCTTAACCCCGTTCCGTCGTCTTCCGCGTTGCAATAGCTCGTGGTGAATCGGCGCAGTCGCGCCGCCACGAACCGGAGAGTCCGCGATGGCCTGTTTCCCGAAGATCGACCAACCCTGTCCTCTCGGCATCGACGAGCAGGAACGCATTGCCGGCTATTGCGGCCGTTGCAGCACTAAGGTGCATGCGCTGACTGCGATGAGCGACGCTGAGCGGATGAGCTTCCTGCACAATGCGACCGGGCCGGTCTGCGTGTCATATCGGGTCAACGTGCGTCGTGGTATCAGCGCCGGGATCGGTGTTGCCGCGCTGGTGCTGTCGATGAGCGGCGCGGTGCGTGCGATCGATGCACCGGTCGCACCGTCGCTGGATGGCAATGGCATCCACGCGGTCGATGCCTCGCAGACGACAGCCGTGGCTGCCGACGGTGACAAGCATGAGGAAGTCCTGCTGATGGGTGGCGTGCGCGATCCGAAAGCTGCGGAACTCATCGATGAAGCCGACGTTGCTGAGCTGCCGATGGTGCAGGAGCGTCGCGGCTGAACTTGGTTTGCACTGCGGTGCTGGATCGTTGATCGCGCTTTGCGTGTCGTCGCTGCGCCGGCCCCTCACCCAACCCTCTCCACGAAGGGGAGAGGACTTTCAGATGTCGATGCTTGTTTCCCTCCCGCGAATGGGAGGACTTTACGCTGCGCATGCTTGTTTCCCTCCGGTGAAGGGGGAGGACTTCAAGCTGCCGATGCTTGTCTCCCTCTCCCCTGCGGGGAGAGGGCCGGGGTGAGGGGGCGTGAAACGTGCATTCAATGCGGCATGTCTTCACGCGCCGGCAGCACGCCAGCCGCATCTAGAATCTTCAATCGCCCAATTGTCCTGGTCGTGCCGCGCAAGCTCTCCGGGCTGCCATCGCCCATCGCGATCGCGATATGCCCAGCGTCGAAGTGATCGAGCGCCGCGTCATAGCTCACCCAGCGCGTGCCGTTCCACGCCTGCACCCACATATGCGGGCTGAATGCATGGCGCTGCCCCAGGAATTGGCTCGCGTAAGAAAGGCCCGCCACCACACGCGTCGGAATGCCGCGTGCACGCGCCGCGGCGGCGAGCAGCACGGCATACTCGGTGCAATCGCCGCCCCTTGATTTGAGCGCCTGCACGGCGGTCTGGTACTCGCGGAAATCGATCGCACCATTCATGTGCTTCTGAATCGCGAGGATTAGCACACGCATCTTGGAATCGATCGAGCCGCCATTTGCCACGCGCGCGAAATCAATCACGTGGCGGTCGCGACTTTGCACCCAGGCATTGGGCTGCAGATAGCGCTGCAGTTCCGCCTCGTCCGGTGCCGGCTCGTGCCCACAGTCCGCGCAGATCGTCAGTTCGGTTGCGTCGCCGTGTTGCGCGACATGCTGCTCGGCGGTTTCCGGCCAGTTCCAGATCGAACCATCGCGCAGTTCGACCCGGTAGCGGATCGTACCCGCGCGCGCCGCGTCGGAGATCCTGTAAGGCGACGCGACCAGCAATGCCCGTATGGCCTGTTCCATTTCGTCTTTCGAGCGCGCCGGCGCATCGGTGGCGCAGGCGCTCGCGATGCCGAACACGGCGGCGATCCAGGCGGCATGACGGGGCAGGCGGTCGATCATCGAAGGGTCAACGGGTTAAAGTAGGGGGCAAGACTGCCACGAATCGGAGCGCGTGCATGAGCGCGAACAAACCCACCCTCGACAACGCCAAGCTGGACCGCATCGTCGCCGAAGCGCGCCGTGCCACCGAGCAACGCGACCTCGGCTATCGCGAACGCGCATTGAAGATGTATCCGTGGATCTGCGGCCGCTGCGCGCGCGAGTTCACGCGCGCGAACCTGCCGGAACTCACCGTCCATCACCGCAACCACGACCACGACTTCAATCCGCCCGATGGTAGCAACTGGGAATTGCTGTGTGTGTATTGCCACGACAACGAGCATTCGCGGTATATCGACCATGCCGAGAGTGCGGGGGAGAAGGAGAAAGTCGCCGTGGCAACGGGAAATCCATTTGCGGATCTCAAGGCGATGTTGAATCGCAAGACGTAGTGATCCAAAAATCCTCCCGTTCAAGGCAAGAGTTGAGCGGGGATGGCTTCCGTCATGCACCTGACTTGAAAATGGAAAGTCAGATGAAGTCGCTATCACCATCCCCACCTAAATCCTCCCCTAGAAGGGGAGGAATTCAAAGCAGCGCGCTCAAAGCCCTCCTCTTCAAGGGGAGGTTTGGGTGGGGATGGTGTCCAAGGGAACACAGGCGTGATGTTGATGTGGTCGCGGACCATCCCCGTCCCAGCTCCCCTCGAAGGGGGAGGGGCGAAATGTATTGAATTGAAGGTATACGCTTGAATTGCGAAGCCGAAGTGCTGGATGCCCTGTTCCTTCCCTTGACCTCCGGCGCCATCGCGTTCCCCACCGCCGACCCCGCGCTGTTCCTGCGCGCTCGCGCAGGCGTCCCGCTGCACGCATGGTCACGCGAGCGATTCGTCTGCGTGCAGACCTTCAAACCGTTCGCGGACGTGCTGATGCGCGCCGGCCTGTCGGTGGAGGACGAGCCCGCGGACGATCGCCGCTTCCCGCTCGTGCTCGTGCTGCCGCCGCGTCAGCGTGAGGAGGCGCGCGCGTTGCTCGCGCGCGCGGCGCGTCATGCGACAAAGGGTGGCATCGTCGTCGCCTGCCAATCGAACAATGAAGGTGCGCGTTCGGGTGCGGCAGATCTCGAACGTCTCGCCGGCCCTGTGCAAAGCCTCTCGAAACACAAATGCCGCGCGGTATGGGCAAGCATCGATGACGCAAGGATCGACGCAGCGCTCGTGCAGGAATGGGGCGCACTCGACAGCCCGCGCCCCATTCTCGACGGGCGCTTGGTCAGTCGCCCCGGCTTGTTTGCCTGGGATCGCATCGATCCTGCCTCCGCGCTGCTCGCCTCGTTGCTGCCCGATACGCTGGCCGGGCGCGTTGCCGATCTCGGCGCGGGTTACGGCTATCTGTCGACCGAAGTCCTGCGTCGCTGTCCGCTGGTGACAACACTTGATCTGTACGAAGCCGAGCAGCGCGCGCTGGTACCCGCGCGCATCAACGTCGAACGGGCAGCGTGCGAGCATACGCGCACCATCGCGCTCGATTTCCTCTGGCACGACGTAACGACCGGCTTGCCGCGGCGCTACGATGCGATCGTGAGCAACCCGCCGTTCCACCAGGGGCGCGCCGACCAGCCGGAACTCGGCCAGGCCTTCATTGTCGCCGCGGCCAAGGCACTCGGAGACGATGGTGTGCTGTGGCTCGTCGCAAACCGCCATCTTCCGTATGAAGCCATCGTCAACGCGCATTTCGCTGCGATGCGCATTGTCGATGTGCGCGATGGATTCAAAGTGATCGAAGCAAGGAACCCATACCGATGAAGGCCGGCCGATGAAATGTATACCGACAAAGTCCCGCCGATGAAATTGGTCAAGCTGATCGCCAACCTCGGCTATGGCAGCCGCAAGGAAGTCACTGCGATGTTCCGCGAAGGCCGCATCACCGACGCCGACGGCGAGGTGCTGTACGCCGACGACAAGGTCGAGCACGCGCGCATTCGCGTCGACGACGAGCCGCTGGACCCACCCGCCGGCATCGTGCTGATGATGCACAAGCCGGTGAGCTACACCTGTTCGACGAAGGACTCAGGCCGCATCGTCTACGACCTGCTGCCGCCACGCTGGCGCCTGCGCGATCCTGTGCTGTCGACGGTCGGTCGACTCGATCGCGAGACCTCGGGTCTGCTGCTGTTCACCGACGACGGCGCGCTGCTGCATCGGATCATCTCGCCGAAGTCGAACATCGTGAAAGTCTACGAAGCGACACTCGCCAGCGACTTGCGCGGCGACGAAGGCGCCATCTTCGCGAGCGGCACGCTGATGCTTGAATCGGAGCAGACGCCACTCGTTCCCGCCACGCTCTCTGTGCTCGGTCCGCGCCATGTGCAGCTTACGATCGGGGAGGGGCGCTATCACCAGGTGCGACGAATGTTCGCGTCTGTTGGCAATCACGTCGAAACCTTGCAACGCACGTCGACGGGCGGCTTGACGCTCGGTCACATTCCGGTAGGGGATTGGCGGATTCTCACGCCGAACGAGATCGCAATGATCTTCGCGAAGGCGCGGGAATACATACATAGCGCTGACTGACTAGCCGTCGCATCGATGGCGACACGAACGACACCATCCCCACCCAACCCTCCCCTTGAAGGGGAGGGCTTCAGATCCGTCGAAGGCGAGGGATCGATATCGACAGGCGACATCATCTGGCCCCATGGAGTCTTGCTCTGCTTAAGCCCTCCCCTTCAAGGGGAGGGTTTGGGTGGGGATGGTGTTTGCACTGCAGCGGACGAAGCAAGGTTCCTGGCAAAGAACGCCTCGGCCAAAGCGATCGTCGTTTCGTGCGTCGCGTCCTGTGGCACGCTCACCGCGCACAATGGAACCTGCTTGCGTCCCGCGTCCGTACACGTACCGAGAAAGTCGTAGTGGCCGACGTTCGGGAGCCTGTTCAACGTTGCATTCGGCAGCAGTTGAGCAGCAACTTCGCCATTCGTTGCCGGCGGCGCGACGTTGTCTGCGTCGCCGAGCACGATAGCGGTTGGCGTCTTCAATGCGGCCAGACTCGCCGGGTCGATGCCTTGCAAGGGTCCCGGTGCCATCACGAACACGGCTTTCACACCCGCGATCGAATGGTCGTCGTTCGCATGTGCACGCAGTGCTGCAAGGGGCGGGGACTCCATCGCGTGCAGCCGTTTCACCAAGGTCATGTCGGGTGCTTCCTTTTGCGGACGGCACGTCGGATCGTCGGCGTGCGCTTGGCAGAACGCCGCCAGGCGATCCATGTTCACCTGTGCTCCGGCGGACGCGAGTGCCGTGAATCCTCCGAGTGAAAACCCGGCGACGCCCAGTCGATTCATATCCAGGTGCGGCGCGATCACAGTATCCGTACGCACCGCTGCGAGGGCAGCCCGCAGATCCTCCGGCCGCTCCCAGAGAATGGTTGCGCCTGCGATCGTCATCGCGTCGAGACCGTTGTTGCCGGGATGATCGACCGCAACGACGACGTAACCGGCGCGTGCGAGCGCAGTTCCGAACCAGCCCATCATGCGTGCTGTGCCACCGAAGCCATGCGAAAAGAGAACGACAGGAAATGTGCCGGCTGCAAATGCGGCATCGTCGGAGGCGCTGCCCGAGACAAACAACGCGCCCGCGGGCGGTCCTATCTTCAGCGGCGCTTCGACCGCGTCATCGGCGGCTGGATACCACACCGTGATGCGCAGATTCGCGCTGTGGTCCGCGTCGCGCACGGCGGCAGTCGCGGTGGTCGTCGTGCGATGCAGTTGTCCAACCGGCATCGCGTGTAGCGATGTGCAGACAAGTGCGAGCAAGCCGCACACAAGGCGAGCGATGCGTATCAACATGATTTCCTCTCGTTGGTTCAGGATTTCAAGGGTATCCAGATCTCCACGTCGCCCACGCCTGTGGTGTCGTCGAAATCGGCCGAGTAGCGTTCGAAGTCAGGTGCGTCGGCGACTTCGAATCCGGACTGCGGGAGCCAATGTTCGGTAAACGACTGCCACGTGCGTCGGATGGACGAGATGTGGCCGCTATGCGTGGCGACCGCGTAGCTTCTTTCCGGCAACCGGATCGTGCTCCAGCTCGCGTTCAAACCGGAGAAGCTGGATACAGCGAAGCCGGCGATGTATTCGAAGCTGCCTTCGTCGTCGCTGTTGCAGAACACGCCGAACGTTGTCTTGCCGGCGGGTGACACTCCGTTCAACGACAAGGTCAGGCGTTGCCATTGAGCCGGAATGCCTTGCGTGGTGGCGCCGTTGTAACGGCAGCCGAGGCCGGCAATCAATTGTGTCGCGCTGCGTTCGATTCGCGGGGCCGCGAGTGCAACCGGTAGCTCATCGGCCGAGCGCAGCGGCTCGACCAGCGCAATATCGGCGACGCTGCCATGCTGCCTGACGTCGTCGGGCGTCACACCGAATTGTTCGCGGAACGCGCGCGTGAATGCCTCGTGCGAGGCATAGCCTGAGCTCAAGGCCAGATCGAGAATGTCGGGCGCGCCAGCAGCGAGCAATCGAGCCGCTTCGGTCAGGCGCCGCGCACGCATGTAGCGCACGACCGACCATCCGGTTGCCGACTGGAACAAGCGGGCAAGCTGGAACGGGGAAACGCCGGCGATTTTCGCAATGTCGGCAAGCGCGATATCGGTGCTGTAGTGACTCTCGATGTACCAGAGCGCTTTTTCTGCGGCAGGCATGGATTGGACCCATAGATTTCGGTCAGGTGAATCGAGCTTACCCGCGGGACAGGAGAGGTGCTTGATAGTTCTTGCTGCGGAGGAACTGTGATGATCGGGAAGTCACGGTGCGATGGGGTCGACGACCATCTGGCCCGGCTCGCATCTCGATGGTAGATCCGCACCCGGGCGCGTCCGTTGATGCAACGCGTCAACCTGCAGCCATGCCCTTCGGGCCATGCGCCGCTGAATGACCATTGGCTATGATCGCCCGATCCATTGCCCCAAGGAGCATCCTCCGCCATGCGCATCCCTCGCCTCTGTCTCGCTGCAGCGCTCGCGGCCACCCTCGGATCGGCGTATGCCGCCCACGGCATTGATACCGACGACATCAACAAGGGTGCGGCGGCGTGCACGGATTTCTTCGAGTTCGCCAATGGCACGTGGCGCGCGAACCATCCGATTCCCGATTACATGGATCGCTGGAGCAAGCGCTGGGAGTCGGGCGAAATCAACAAGGAACACGTGCGCGACATCCTCGCCGATGTGGCCAAGCGCACGGACTGGTCGGCCGGTACGCCCGAACAGCTGTCGGGTGATTTCTATGCCGCGTGCATGGACGAAACCAAGGTCAACGAACTCGGCGCCAGGCCGGTGCAGCCGTTGCTGGATGAAGTCCGAGCGATCAAGAGCAAGGCGGACGTGCAGCACATGATCGGTCGCCTGCACGACCTCGGCGTGAGCGTGCCATTCGCCGTATCCGCGGGACAGGATCTGCATGATCCGACCCAGATGGTCGCGCACCTGGGTGCGGCAGGATTGGGAATGCCCGACCGCGACTACTACCTGAAAACGGAAAAGCGCTTCGTCGAGGCGCGCGAAAAATACAGCACGCACGTGGCGAAGATGTTCGAGTTGGCGGGTGCAACGCCTGCGGCAGCCAAGCAGGATTCAGCCACCGTGTTCGCGTTCGAGAAGCGCCTCGCCGAAGCATCGCTCGACAATGTCGCGCTGCGTGATCCGACCCAGCAGGATCACAAGACGCGTTTCGCGGATCTGTCCAGAGTCGCGCCTGACTTCGCATGGAGCACGTATTTCGACGCCGCCAACATGCCGCACAACGACGTCAACGTGACCCAGCCGAAGTTCCTGCAACAGGTCGAGAAGGAGCTGAAGTCCACACCGGTGGCGCAATGGAAAACCTACCTGGAATGGCAGCTTTTGAACACGGCGGCCGATTCTCTTTCCGCGCCGTTCGTGCAGGAGAACTTCGCCTTCAACGGCAAGTTCCTGACCGGTGCGACGGTGATGAAACCGCGATGGAAACACTGCGCCGAGGCCACCGACAACCAGCTCGGCGAAGCGCTCGGTCGCAAATATGTCGAGAAATATTTCCCGCCCGAAGCGAAGGCGCGGGTGCAGGACATGGTCAAGAACATCCTCGCGGCGATGAAGGACACGATCCAGGGCCTGGACTGGATGGGCGACGAGACCAAGAAGAAGGCGCTGGAGAAGCTATCCACGTTCAATCCGAAAATCGGTTATCCGGATCATTGGAAGGACTACGCCGGCGTCGTGGTCGGGCATACTTCTTACTGGAACGACGTGCTGGCCACATCACGCTGGAACGTGGCCGATGAGCGCAAACAGATTGGCAAACCGGTCGACCGCACACGCTGGGGCATGACGCCGCCGACCTCGAACGCGTACTACAACCCTTTCTTGAACGAGATTGTATTTCCGGCCGGCATCATGCAGCCGCCCGCATTTGATATCGCCGCGACGGACGCCGTGAATTACGGCGCCATCGGCGTGGTGATCGGTCATGAAATCAGCCATGGTTTTGACGACCAGGGCGCACAGTTCGATGCGCAGGGTCGCCTGAGTAATTGGTGGACGCCGCAGGACCAGGAAAAATTCAAGGTGCGCGGCCAGTGTGTGGTCGACCAGTTCGATAGCTACTTCATCGAACCGGGCATCCATCACAATGGCAAGCTCGTGCTCGGCGAATCGATTGGCGATCTCGGTGGCGCCAAGCTCGCTTATCTTGCTTACAAGAAATCACGCGCGGGCAAACAACCCGAAGCGACCACCGACGGCTTCACGCCCGAGCAGCAATTCTTCCTTGCATGGGCGCAGTGGCGCGGCGACGCGATCCGACCCGAAACCCAGCGCACCATGGTGCAAGGCGACCCGCACCCGATTGCGAAATACCGGGTCAACGGACCG
>JBDSFA010000228.1:0-4335 GCA_039919785.1 Dokdonella sp.
GCGGCGCAACCTTGCGGGTCGCGTCGCGCTCGTCGCGCGCCTGTATCTCGCGCAAAAGGGATGAGAGTGTAACAGTCAACCCCTTTTCCTTCAACTGCTTATAGCGCCTGCGCGCCCGTTCGTCGGCACTCGCTGTCAGGAAGATCTTGTGTCCGGCATCCGTGAAAACCACGGTGCCCATGTCGCGCCCATCCGCGACCAGGCCGGGTGCCTTTCGAAACGATCGTTGCTTCTCGAACAAGGCCGCGCGGACCGCCGGAATGGCTGCAATGGCTGACGCAGTCGCCCCGCAGGTTTCGGTGCGAATTTCGTCGGTGGCGTCGTGGCCGTTGACGATGACCCGCGTCTCGCCACCATCCTTGGGATCGCGAAAGGTGATTTTCGTCGTTTCGGCGCAGCGCGTGACCGCGGTCGGATCAGACAAATCGATCCCGGCCATGCTCGCAGCGTAGCCGACCGCCCGGTAGATCGCTCCTGAATCCAGCAAGTGCCAACCGAGTGCGTCGGCGACCGCACGACTGATGGTGCCCTTGCCCGAGCCTGACGGCCCGTCGATCGTGAGTACCGGGGCGCTGCTGCTCTGCACGAGGCTGCCTGGTTGGAAGGAAGAGGCGGCATTCTAGCGGCTGGCCCGCTGTCGGGTATCGCTCCGTTCAAATGACGCCGTCGGTGCCGCAGCGACTCACGCGCCAACGTCGAGGTCAAATCCGCAGCCGTTGGCCAGCTCGACAAAGCCCGGAAACGAAGTCGCGACGTTCGCGCAGTCGGCAATCTGTACCTCGGGGTCGGCGACAAGCCCTGCGATCGCGAAACTCATGGCGCAGCGATGGTCGCCTGCGCTGTCGACCTTGCCGCCGCGTAACACACCGCCCTCGATCAAAGCGCCATCCGCTGTTTCCTCAATGCGCACTCCGAGGCTTGCAAGACCCTTGGCCATCACCGAAATGCGGTCCGATTCCTTGACCCGCAACTCGGACGCGCCGCGAATGATGGTGGTTCCTACTGCCGCAGCCGCGGCCACGAACAAGGCCGGGAATTCATCGATCATGTCTGGCACCAGCCCGACTGGAATGTCCGTCCCGCGCAGGCGCGCATGACACACCTGAAGATCGGCCACCCGCTCGCCGCCCTGTTCGCGCGGCTCGTGCTCGCGAATGTCGGCTCCCATCAGCCGCAGCGCGGCAAGCAAACCGGTACGTCGGGGATTGAGACCAACCGCGCGCAACAGGAGGTCCGAACCCGGCACCAACGTCGCGGCGACAATGAAGAATGCGGCTGACGAAAAATCCGCAGGCACGACGACATCGGTCGCATGGAGCCGGTGACGACCACCTGACAGACACGCCCTGCCCGGCTCGAACACAATCGGCCAGCCGAATGCGCCCAGCATGCGCTCGCTGTAGTCACGCGTCGGATGGAGTTCGCGCACCTCGGTGTCGCCGTCCGCGTACAAGCCAGCCAGCAATAGCGCCGACTTCACCTGCGCGCTTGCAACCGGAGCTGTGTAAGTGATGCCGTGCAAGGCGGAACCACCCGCTATGCACAGCGGCGGCAAGCCGCCGGGCTCGGAGTCGATCCGCGCACCCATTGCCGTGAGCGGTTCGATCACGCGTCGCATCGGTCGCCGCGACAGCGACTCGTCCCCGCTCAGGGTCGTCGCGAAGTGCTGTCCTGCGAGCAGGCCTGAGAGCAGGCGCATGCCAGTGCCGGCATTGCCACAGTCGAGGATGCCGGCCGGCGCGGCAAGACCATGCAACCCCACTCCATGGACGATCCGCCGCGACGCTGACGGCGTCTCGATGCACACGCCCAACTGCCGAAAGATCGCTGCAGTCGCACGCGTGTCTTCGCCTTCGAGAAAGCCATCGATGCGCGACATGCCTTCGGCGAGAGCCGCGAACATGATCGCGCGATGCGAAATGGACTTGTCACCAGGAACGACGATCTCGCCGCGCAATGGGCCAGCTGGCCGGCTGATCCATGCAAGGCCCGGATTCACGGCAACGCCTTGAGCAGACGCTCATTCTCGGCACGACCGCCGACACTGATGCGCAGCGTGTGTGCGAGGCCGTAGCCACCCATCGGACGCACAATGACCCCGCGTTCGAACAGATGACGCTCCAGTTCGGCGGCATCACGAGCGAGGTCGACAAGCACGAAATTCGTCTGCGACGGCAAGCAGGCGTAGCCGCGCATCGCAAGTTCTGCGATGAGCCAACCGCGTTCACTCGCGTTGAAAGCGCAAGCGCCTGCGAGGTACGTTTGATCTGTCAGCGCGGCCTCGGCGCCAGCGAGCGCTAGTGCGTTCACGTTGAACGACTCACGCAGCCGTTCCAGTACGGCGACAACGCTCGTATCCGCCAACAGATAGCCGACGCGCAATCCCGCCAGTGCATAGGCTTTGGAAAAGGTACGCGTGACGATCAGGTTCCGATAGCGATCGGCAAAACGCAGTGCTGTCGTCAATCCTGCGGCATCGACATATTCATGGTACGCCTCGTCGACGATGACCAGCACGTCAGCGGGCACGCGCATGAGGAAACGCTCCAGCTCGGCGTCATCGAACCAGGTGCCGGTTGGGTTATTTGGATTCGCGAGATAGACGAGTCGCGTATCCGCGCGTATCGCCGTGGCGAGCGCGTCGAGGTCATGCCCGAATGGCGCCGTCGCGTGATCGCGAGGCAGCGCGGGAACGCGGATCGCCTGCGCGCCGACCGCCGCAGTGGCGATCGAAAATACCGCGAATCCGTATTCGGAGAACACGACCGAATGCGTTGAATCGGCGAAGCATTGCGCGAGCAACATCAGCAGTTCATGCGAACCATTGCCGAGCGCTATGCGCTCGACGTCGACTTCGAACCGCAGCGCGAGTGCCGTCTTCAGAGCCGCGCCGCGCGGGTCCGGATAGCGAAAACTTTCTGCCAGTGCCGTGCGCATTGCGTCGATCGCCAGCGGGCTGGGGCCTAGCGGGTTTTCGTTCGAACCGAGCTCCGCGATTGCGCAACCGAAACGGCGGCGCAACGCAGGCAGATCATGGCCGGGATCGTAAGCGCGCAAAGCAGCCGTCGCGGCATTCGCCAGGCGCGAGGCATCAAAGGTCACGGTACAGCGACCGGATACGAGCCGAGTACCTTGATCTCTGCAGCGTGCGCATCCAGTTCGGCCAGCGCCTGTTTCATCGCGTCGTCGTCGACGTGTCCTGCAAGATCGATGAAGAATCCGTATTCCCACTTCGCCTGATGCGACGGTCGCGACTCGATTCGGTTCATGCTGATGCCGTGGCGCGCGAACGGGCTGAGCACATTGAACAGCGCGCCGGGTTGGTCCTTGATGAAGACCAGCACCGAAGTGCGGTCGTGGCCGGACGGCGGAAACAATTGGCGTCCCAGCACAAGGAATCGCGTGGTGTTGTCGGCATGGTCCTCAATCGAAGCCATGATGACTTTCTTGAGTCCGTAGACGTGTCCTGCCGTTTCACCTGCAATCGCGGCAGCGTCGTCCGCATTGCGCGCGCGGCGCGCGCCTTCGGCATTGCTCGAAACGGGGATCTTTTCCACTTTCGGCAAATTGCCGCGCAGCCACGCCTGCGTCTGCGCGAACGATTGCGGATGCGAGTAGATACGCTCGATGTCCTCGATGCGGCCAGAGCGCGACAACAGGTATTGATGCACGCGCAGTTCCACTTCGCCGCAAATTTTCAGATTCGAGGTGAGAAACATGTCGAGCGTGATCTGTATCGTGCCCTCGCCCGAATTCTCGACCGGAACGACGCCAAAATCGGCATTGCCGTTCTCGACCTCCTGGAACACTTCCTCGATGCTCGCCATCGGCAGGCCATGCGCGGAACGACCGAAGTGCTTCAGCACGGCTTGCTGGCTGAACGTGCCTTCCGGACCAAGGAAGCCGACTTTCAGAGGTTCCTGCTGGGCGAGACATGCGGACATGATCTCGCGAAACACATGCACGAGCACTTCGTCGCTGAGCGGTCCCTCGTTGCGGTCCACCACCATGCGCAACACTTGCGCCTCACGCTCGGGTCGATAGTAGTCGACCGCAGCCGCAAGCTTGCCCTTGGCCTTGCCGACCTGATGCGCAAAATTCGCGCGCTCGGCGATCAGGCCCTGGATCTGACGGTCGATCCCGTCGATACGCGTGCGCACCTCGCCAAGATTGAGTGCAGTGTCCGTGCTGTCCGCTTCGTCGCTCATCAGATCAACTCCCGATCAGGCGTACGGAAAGAATGCCGTCGATCGCCGCGATCTTCGCGACCAGGGTATCGGGGACCGGAGAGTCGGCATCAATCAGGCTGTAAGCAAGTTCACCGCGCGAGGCGTT
>JBDSFA010000341.1:0-3696 GCA_039919785.1 Dokdonella sp.
GCCGAGATGTATCCCGACAAGGCAGACACACGGACACGCGACGACGGCGAATGGCGCTATGGCGAACGCGTGCGTAAATTTGCGTTCGTGCCGAATCGCGCCGGCACGCTGACGATTCCCGGATTGACCATGCGCTGGTGGGACACCGTGCACGACAAAGCCGAGGTCGCCGAACTGCCGCTGCACACGATCAACGTGTTGCCGGCGGTAGGAGGCGTGTCCGCGCCACCGCCAGCCACGGCTGCGACGGCTATATCGGCTGGCGATCTTGCATCGCACAGCGCAGGCACGGGCATTGCGGAAGTTCCGCCGAATGCGAAGGCGTGGCGCCATCGGATGCATGTCTGGCGTGGGCTTGCGATCCTTGGGTTTGCGCTTTGGCTCATCACGCTTGCCCTGTGGTGGCGTTCGCGCAGGCACGCACCGTCTGCGCCCGGGGCGACAGCGATCTGTGCTGATACTTCTGCGCAGCGCATCGTGTTCCTGCGAGCTTGCGCGATGGGCGAATTCGCCGGTGCCGAACGCGCGCTGGTTGCCTGGGCGCGCAGCGAGCGCACCGATGTACGCAACCTCGGTGAAGTCGCCACGCGTCTTGCCGATACCGCGCAGCGCGATGCACTCGCCGACCTGCAGCGCACGCGTTACGCCGGCGCGCCGTCGCAGGGCTTGGCGACGCGCCTGCAGCAGGCATTTCAGCGCGGCCTCGTTTGGCGCGAAGAGAACGCCACACGCGTTACTGCATCGGCATTGCCTGCGCTTTATCCCGAGCGCGATTGACCGGCGCGCGTGGCGATGCCCGCCCTTCATCGCATCGTCTGTGCAATCGCCTGTGTTGCAGCGGGTGATGCCGCTGCGAGCGGTCAGCCATGGGAAATATGGGAATCGTCGGCGCGCCTTGCCGCGATCGATGCGGGCGACAGCGTGCTCGAGCGATCGAGTCATTGCCTCGACGGCTGCCGTTACGATCGCAGCAACGCGGGCGCGGAGAGTGGCAACCTGTTTCCCGAACGCTGGTTGTATCGCGATGGCACCGAGGTCGTCGTGTTCGACGAGCGCGGGCCTGGCGCCGTCACGCGGCTCTGGCTGACCACAGGGTTCGGTACGTCGACCTGCATCGACCCTGGCGTGCGCGTGCGCTTCTACGTCGATGGCGCATTCGCGCCCACGCTCGACGTCGCGCTCGCCGCATTGTTTGACGGTTCCACACCACCGTTCACCGCGCCGCTGGTGGCCGCACGCGCGCAGTCGAGCGGCGGCTACTTCAGCTATGCGCCGATTGCCTATGCGCAGTCACTGCGCATCAGTCTTCTGAATGCGGAAAACGGCGGTGTGAATCCATGCCAGCCAGCGGGCGCCGATCCGACACGTCGCCTGCTCTGGTTCCAGCTCGAGCATCATCGCCTCGTGCCGGGTTCACCGGTGACGAGTTTCAGTGCAGGTCACGACGAACCGGGCTGGCGCGCATTCCTGGCGCATGCTGGCGATGATCCATGGAATGCGATGCTCGCACCGCAAAACGCGAATTCGATACTCGCGCCCGGCGCAGTGTTGACGATCGCGACACGGTCGGGTGCCGGATGGCTGCGCGGCATCCGCCTGCAACTTCCACGCAGCGCGTATGCACAGGTCAAGCTGCGCCTGCGCTTCGATGGTGCGACAACCGTCGATGTCCCGCTTGCCGATTTCTTCGCGACCGCGGCCAGCGCGATCGTTGCTGCGCGTGGCGTCCTCCTCGGCGAAGACGCGGGCGGTTGGCTGTACGCTTGGTTGCCGATGCCGTTCACTCAAGGCGCCGAAGTCAGCCTGATGGCGGATGCTGCCCTGCCGGCATCGATCGCGGTCGCGAGTGCATTGAGTTTCGACACCGCGGTGGTCCCAAAGAATGCAGGCACGCTGACAACGACCCTGAACGACACCTGTGTCGCTGGCGGCGCATTGCCGCTATATGCCGACAGCGGTGCCGGCAAGATTGTCGGTGTCAGCGCGCGCTATGACGCGAACGGCGCCGGCACGCGTGCGTATCTCGAAGGCGATGAGCGCGCAACCATCGACGGCGCGATCGCGCCGGCGTGGTACGGGACCGGCATTGAGGACTTCTACAATGGCGGCTTCTATTTCGACCACGGCGCGTATGCGCGTCCGTTGTCGGGTGCGACGGAAGTCGATCCCGACGGTCACGGCGCGACTGCGGTGTATCGCCTGCTACCGACTGATTCGCTGGTCTACGCGAACGGCGTGCGACTGCAACAGGAAGCAGGCTACGCGCCGTCGCTGCCGTCTCCCACCTGCGCACGCACGGTGGTGCACGCGTATCGTCGCGCGCAACGGTTGATGGTCGCGTATGACGCATTCGAGATAGGCGATGCTGCGGCTGCAGCTGCGCATGCATACGTGGGTGCGAACACAGCGACATGCGCGACGGTGAATTCGCTATTCGAGGACGAACCCGCCAGCGTACGCAATGCGCTTGCCTGCTCGTATGCCAGCGGAAGCAGTCATTTTCGCTTTCGAGTCGATGACGCCGAACTCCCCCTGCGGCTGCGTCGCACGTTTGACTCCGGCAACGGAACACCCGGCGATACCGCAGGTGCTGCCGCCGCTGAAATCCGCATCAATGGCGTTACGGCCGGATGGTTTCCGCCGGCGATTGCGAATCCTGCACGGCGCTGGCAGCAACAGGACGCGCTGCTCGATATCGCGCCGGCTACGACCGTGTTCGATGTCGAGATTATTCCGGAGTTTGGCGCCGCGACGCCTCTGTTCGGCGAATCGCGCTGGGAATTTCTGGGTGGCTGGAAGGATGCGATCTTCGTCGATGGGTTCGATACGGCGATGCCAGCAACCAAATCTGCAAGCGAGTAAATTCCCTTTCCGCCATCGCGCTGGCACCGCTGCGTAGGCGATGTGAGCGCACGCGCAAAAAAACCCGGTCTGCTTGGGCAGACCGGGCTGCTGTGACGGCATCCTTGCCCTGTGGATCCGTTGGGTGCAGACAATCAGAAGCGGTATTCGCCGCTCACCGAGACCAGGTCGGGACTGAACTTCAGGCCATTCTTCTCGGCCTTGTAGTAGTCGTAGTTCACACCGACGCTGAAGTTGTTGCTGAAGTCATAGCCGACGCCGGCACCCGCATACCACTTGTTGCTGCTGTCATCGACGCGGACGGGGACAGCACCCTCGAAATAGCCGCCCTTGACGTCGCCGCGGAAGAGGCCCGCGCGACCGCTCAGGTACCAGTTTTCGGCAACATTGAAGTGACCGTTGACGCCGAGGTTCCAGCCGCTGACCTCAGCCTTGCCGAGTGCTTCGGAGCCGCTCTTCGGCGAGATGCTGCCGAGGTCCGTGTAGCCGCCTTCGACACCGAGCAGAAAATTTGGTGCGACCGCCCAGCGGTAGCCGAGATTGGCGCTGTAACCGGTATCGTTGTCGTCATACGCGCCCTTGCTCAGATTCGCTTGGCCGACGCTGCCGTTGATGAAGAATCCGTTCGCGTCGGCGGCGTGACTGATGGCAGGAACTGCGGCAATGCCCGCAGTGGCAAGGGCAATGGCTAAAAGTGCATTTTTCATGATTTCTTCTCGAGATTTTCTATGGGGAATGAATTCTGTGGCGTCACTTCCTGTGACGCCGAACTTCGACTGTCGCCTTTCGCATTCGGTTCGTTTCCCTGGCGGCTCGCTTAAGATGGGATTCAGC
>JBDSFA010000104.1:0-6702 GCA_039919785.1 Dokdonella sp.
AGTCGCCATTTGACGATTGACGACGTGGTCAGTGTCGGCACGGCGAAATACAACGTCACCGTAAACGTCTGCGTCGAATCCCAGTCTGACGGCTTGGGGATGCTGAAGCCGATAGGCTGTGCGGTGCCCGAGAGTTGCGGGCCCCAGCGCGTGGCCGTGACCTGTGCATCGCCAGGGTTGTGCTACATCCCATTGCCGGACACGACGATCGAGCGCAGTCGCTTGGCGATCGCATACGGTGCGCCGGTCGTTTCCTGACACGGTGTGAGGGGCTCGTAAGTGTTGTCCCCGTTTGGACTCACGGCGATCTCGAGGTAACGCCGATCGCCTTTGAACGCATCGGCACCGAAGTCCAGGTTCGCGGTGAAGCGGCCGCCGGTGACGGTGACGGTTGCACTCTGTGTTGTTCCCATCTGCGTTCCGAAGCTGATCGAGTCGTACAGACTGAAGTGGAAGTCGTACAAGCCATTCGCAACCTGGCCGGCGTTGCGCAATTCGCCCTGGCAGGTGAATGCGGAGCCGACGGGTTGTGCGGCGTATGCGAAGGATGAGACGAAGAATGCGAAAGCGGCGGCTGTCAGCCAGCCGAAGGCGGTACGTGACATGGGAAAGACTCCTGGCAGGAACGGGAGCACGCGAACGCGCGCGGATATCAGTCAGTCATCGAAGCCGTTGCAGAACACGGCATCTGCCGTTGCATCGCAGGGCACCGCGGTCCAATACCCGCCGGTGACCTCCCATGCCGCTGCGCCGCTAGCGGCGTCGTTGCTGCACGAGGTTGCCGTCGCGATCTGCGCGAGCGTGCCGGACACTTCGGTGGTGCCATGGATCGAATCGCCACCACCATTGGCGATGACGTGCCAGTCGATGCGGTAGTCGGCGTGGGCTGCGAATGCGGCGGCGAACAAAGCCACCGCGGCGAAGCAGTGGACAAGGCGAGGGGACATGGCGTTGCGGGCCTCCGTGATTGACGTTCACGGGTCCAGACGTAAAAGCGCGGCGTGAAGGAGCATGTCGCTCGCGCATTGCGTGCAAGGCAACAGCCATCGCGAATCCGTGACTGGCAAGAAACCCGGGGCGGGTGGGAAGCGCTCCCGCCGCTCAGCGGTGCCAGCGGCCGTTTATCAGCCGTATTGCCAACGAATGCACGGTCAGCAGCATGGCCGACACCGCATTCGTGAGTGCGACCGTGACAACGGTTCCCGGCGGCTGCGGTAGGCGAGTCCGAAATATACGCGCGGCGAGGCCGCCGGGAAGACAAATGCAGTCATAAATGCGCCGCAGAAAAATAGTGCGCACAGCAACAGCGATGCTTCGCTGGTTTTGAGCAGTAACTATGCCGTGCGCATTGCCGAATCTTGCCCGCGCCATGCGGTCGAGATCCAGACAGCGACCGCGGGCAGGGATATCCAGACAAAACCCATTTTACTGAGCTGGGTTCCTGCCGCCCAGACCCCTAGCGCAAGCGATTGCCTTGCTCGGCTACTTCACACAAATGGCGCATCGGGTTTCTGACAGGTCTCGCCTGTTCGATGCGAGCCCATGCGCACGCACCCTTGCATCCGAATCAGTGCCTGGTGCTTTCATGCAAGCCAAGCACTTGCGGCATGGCGCGCCGGCTATGTCCGCTGCCAGCATCGGGCGGTAGCGTCAGCAAGGTGACGATGCTGTCTTGAGGGCGACCCACCGCCAGTTGCTTCCGCGTCGGATCGTATGAATAGACCCAGCCACCGATGACCGTTTCGCTCGAGCGGAATGTGCCGGCGTGGCCGAAACGACCGTCCATCAAGGTCACTCCGCCGGGCACCGCGGGGGAAGGATCTTGGCCGAAGACGGTGGAGGCGACGCGGCCGACCGTAATGACGACGTAGTTGCCATCGCTGAGGGCGACCACACCGCCGCTGCCTACCTCATCGCCGGTCAGGGTTCCGATCAGCGAATTGCTCGCGGATATCGTTCCTGTCGTCGGTGCTGCGCCATTGACCCAGGTTGTGGCGCCGAGGTTGTGGCCGGAAATGCCGTTGCTCCACGCGCTATTGGTGACCGCGTAGTTTCCGTTGCTCAGTGCGGTGACGGCGATCGCGAATGGCGAGGTGCCCAAATCCACCACCGAAGTGGCGGCGGAGACGGAGCCGAGCGTAACGGACGCGCCATCGCCCCAGATCGCAATAGACCTCGCGTTGTTCATGGTGCCATCGCCGACGCCACCGACCATGACGTAATTGCCGTTGCTCAGCGCGGTGATGCTGGAGATGTGCCCCATCAGCGAATTGGCTGGCGAAACGAATCCGGTCGCGCCGGTGTTGCCGTCGACCCACGTCGCGGCGTCCGCGTTACGGGAGCCAACGAACGCGAAATCGCCGCTCGAATTCACGACGTAATTCCCGTTGCTGAGGGCCGTGACGCCGCTTTCGCCAACGAGTCCGCCGCCCACCGTGCCCACCAGGGAATTGCCGGATGAAATGAATCCGGCGATGCCTTTCTTGCCATCAGCCCAGGTCACGGCGCCGAGTAACGGCGAGCGACCATCGCCCCAGCGGGGACTGGCCACCACATAGTTGCCATTGCTCAGAGCGGTGACGCTGATCGGCGCGAGGATGACATTCGCGCCGACGTAGTCCCTTGCTGTCGTCCCGATCAGCGAATTGCCGGACGAAACCGCACCCACCGTACCGGTTGCGCCATTGCCCCAGGTTGCAGCGCCTACTGGACTGTCGGGGACGCCATAGCTCCAGGAAGAACTGACGACCACGTAGTTGCCGTTGCTCAGCGCAGTGATGCCATCCGCGCCAACCCAGTCCGCTGTCGTCGTCCCGATCAGTGAATTGGCGGCCGATATCAGTCCCGTCGTTGCGGATGCTCCGTTGCCCCAAGTCGCAGCCCCGACCCGGTTGTTCCAGAAGGCACTCGCGACCACGTAATTGCCATTGCTCAATGCGGTGACTCCGCTGAGGCCAAGATCGCGTGCGCCGACCTGATCGCCCGCAACAGCACCCACCAGCGAATTGCTCGTCGAAACCGTGCCACGCAAACCCGTCGCCCCATTCGCCCATGTCACCGCGCCGAACTGCGCGTCCGCGACACCGTTGGCCCAATCGGGGCTGGCCACCACGTAATTTCCATTGCTCAGCGCGGTAACGCTGTCGCCGACGTGGTCCCCCTCCGTCGTTCCGATCAGCGAATTGGCGGCTGAAATGTCACCGATCACGCCCGAGGTTCCGCTGCCCCAGGTGACCGCGCCGAAGCCACCACCGCCGTGGACGCCGATGCCGGATCCCCCGTCAACGGTAATGCCGTTGTTCCAATACGGACTGGCGACCACGTAGTTGCCATTGCTCAGCGTAACGATGCTGTCAGCGCCCCTGCAGGCCTCATCTTCCATGGTTGCACCGACCAGCGAATTGCGCCTCGATACCAAGCCCGACAAACCCAGTCGAGCATCGACCCAGGTCGCCGCGCCGGCATCGACGGCCCCGGCGTTGGTCCAATGCGGACTGCAGATCACGAAATTGCCGCTGCCAACTATGACGATGCCGCTGCTGCCGACCCGGTCATTGGGTGAACTGCCGGTCAGCCGGCTGATCTGGCGACCGTCCGGCCCATACAGATAGACCGCGCCGGTCTTCGACGCGCCGGCCTCGGGATCGGTGATGACGATGTTGCCATTCGGCAAGACCGTGACCGAGGTGCCGAATGCGCCGCTGTCGGCCGGTCCGACGATATCGGTCTGCGCGGCCTGAAGCGGCGAGGCCATGGCGGCGATGCAAACGATCGTTGCGGCGGCGTCCACGGCGCGCACGCGCATTCCCTGCAAGAAACTGCGATTCAAGGTCTCGACTCCTGGATGAATTGGGCTGCCGAAAGTGACAAGGCATGTCACCCGGGGTGTTCTCCCAGCAGCGCTCCATGGCGCATGGTCTCAGCAATCGATGTGCGCTGCAAAGCGAAAGCGACGTGGCGTTGCGTGGAAGTCCGAAGGAGAAGCGGCGCAATCCTGGTGGCGTCAATTGCAGTTGGCTTGTGGAGAAGCGCTATTCCTGCAAAAGACGCAGACAACACGGCTGTCTTGCTCGACGACGAAGCGGCGCCGGCGATCGTTGCTGCACAGGACGATAGGCTGCGCGATTGAGAAGAATTCAAAGCGGGACCAACGCGCCGTGTGGGAGTTGCGAATCGCAGTAGTGATGCCGGCTTGCCGTCTTGCGCAGATGTGCGAGTTCAGGCGTTTCAATTTCCTGCAAGGAACGGGTGATGATCACCGTGGGAAATCAAACAGGGCACCGATTTCCCTCGTTACTCCTGCCGTTGGATCAATTGAGGTCTGCACAGAAAACGTTTCGTGGAAACAACCAGGAGTGAGGCAAGTGTGAGTCAATCAGACGTTGCCGGCGGCTTGCCATGAACCTCCAAAAAACATGAGCGGGACCATGAAGTCCAGACGTAACGGCAAATTCACGCCGGTCGCGCCTTCGCGCATGCGTCACCCGGCATTGAATGCCTGGAGGGATGGCAGTTAGCTTCTTGATCGCCGATCGCGGCGATCCCCAAGAGACGGGTTCGCCTACTCGAACCCGTCCGCGAATATCGCGTCCGTCGGCTCGCCATAGATGAAGTCGTCGCTGACCACGATGTCGGAACCGGTGCCAGTCGATGCGGTAGTCGGCGTGGGCTGCGAATGCGGCGGCGGACAAAGCCACCGCCGCGATGCCGTGAACAAGGCGAGGGGACATGGCGGTGCGGGCCTCCGTGATTGAGGTTCACGTGTCCAGACGTAAAAGCGCGCCGTGTAGGAGCATGTCGCTCGCGCAGTGCGCGCACGGCGCCTGCCATGGCGAATCAGTGGCCTGCAGAAAAACGTCCAAGACCGGCCGTCGACGCCGTCAAGCAGGTTGATCCCGCCGAGCTCCCGTCGCCACGGGCACATCAATCGCGCGAGGGCACGTCGTTGCGAGGTAAGCCGATGCGCTAGTGCAAGATCTCGCTTCCATCGGTGAACACGGTGTCGGCGAATGCACCGATGTCGCGCGCACCGGAGGCGGGATGCGGGCGGGCGTACAGGTCGGGGAAATCCAGCAGGAGCGTGCTGACCGCGAGCGCGGGCGAGTCGCCCTTCAATCGGTAGTTGCTGTTGAACGTGTCTTGGAAGTGCGGGTTCACGTGCAACGAATGCATCTCGCTGGCGGGAGCCTCGCCACTGCGCATGCCGAGGTCGTTGAACGCAAGGAACGCACCGGTGCTGTTGAGCCACAAGCCCGCGCCGGTGTTGCTCCAGAAGATGTTGTTGTAGATCTGGCAGGGCGAGGTACCGCCGCAGGACATGCCGCCGACAGGATCGGTGGTTGTCGGCGTCGCGTTGTCGGCGACCGTGTTGGCATAGAACTGCAGGAAGCCGCCGTCACCGGTGAGACACACCCCGCCATCGTTGAGATCGGCGCTGTTGTTCACGAAGAGCGAGCTCTCCACCCGAATCTGTTGTTGATTGGCTTGAGCGAACAGGCCGCCGCAGTAGGCATCGCTATGGTTGCCCTGAACGATCAATCGCGTGAGCAGAATCGCCGTCACGTGCTGGTTGAAGCAGTCGACGTCATCGCAGCGGGCGCTGTTGATGGCGACGCCAGCGCCGATGAAGGCAGTGTGTCCGCGCTGGATTGTCAGACCATCCATGCTGAAGGCACCGGCCGTCTTGATCACGGCGAGTACTGGCGTCGCATTGCCGCCATCCAGAATGGTCAGCGTCGGATTGGCGCTGCGCGTCTGGCAATCAGGTGCGAACCCGCCGAGGAGCGACACGGCGTTCGCATGGCTGGACACCATCGAGAACTCGCGGTTGAGATGCGCGATACCTGTGAGATAGACACCCTCGACGAGACGGATCTCCACGTCGTCGCTTTGATTCGCACCATCGTCCGCTGAGGCATCCAGCGCGTTCTGCAGCTGAATCTCGTTGGCGACGCATAAGACCACAGCGTGCGCGGGCGCGACCGCCAGCATCAGCACGGCTGCGATGCCGATCAGAAAACGGGGGAAGGAAGGCATCGACAGTCTCCGCGATCAGGACGTGGTGGGCTTTGCTCTCATATACGACGACTGCGAGGAAGAGCGGGCGACCTCGAGCGCAACCTGTCCCGTTGTCATTTGATCCTGTCGCGGCATTCCCCCGGTGATGCGAACGTGCGCAATGGCCGGGCTGCCGCTGCTGGTGAACGCGCCCAGGAACGACAGCTCGCCCGCGAGTGGCGGCGCGAAAGATATGCCGAGACTCGTGTCGGCGTGATCGAAGAACTGCGCGCTCGTCGTGCTGGATTGATCGACGTCTGCGGACACCGCGCGCGGAACCCGCTTGCCACAGTGGAAATCTGCGTGCCCGGCACCTAGAAGTAGACGACGAACACAGGCTTGCCCGCGGGTGTGAACAGGGCCTCTGCGCTGAAGGTCTGAAGCCTGTAGCTGGCGTTGGAATTTCCAAAATTGATAGCGACGGGCTGACCCGCGCCGGCATCACCCGCCGCGCTGCTGACCTGAAAGCCGGTGCCGGGCGTCGCCAACACCAAGCCGCGCGGTGAATTGGCATTTAAGACATTTGCCGGTGATGTTGTTCGGCGCCGCACTGACCGCCGGCACCCCGTCCCCGTTGATCTCACCGCGAAGGCCACCGACAGCGCCACTGGCGCTCGGCGTCGCTCGACCGTTGTAGTTCCTCGC
>JBDSFA010000377.1:0-2237 GCA_039919785.1 Dokdonella sp.
CAAGGCCAAACGCGAAGATGGCCGCCTGCGGCAATTCAACCTCAGCCTCCTGATCACCGACGGTTTCATGGACGCGGTCAAGCAGGATGCGGACTGGGCGATGGTGTTCCCGATCCACATCAAGGAAAAGCACGAGATCGACCTGACCGACACGGAAAAGGTCGTCTGGCGCGACTGGCCGACGCAAAAGAACTACGTCAGCCGCGACGACGGCCTCGTCGCCTGCAAGATCTACGGTCACGCGCGCGCACGGCATCTGTGGGACATGATCATGGTGTCCACGTACGACTACGCCGAGCCGGGCTTCATCCTCATTGATCGTGTCAACGAGATGAACAACAACTGGTGGTGCGAGCATATTCGCGCGACCAATCCTTGCGTGACCGCGGATACGCGCCTCGCGACGCAGTTCGGCATGGTGAGGATTGGCGATCTGCATGCGAGTGGTTCGCCGCTGGAAGTGACGGTTGATCGGCGCGCGCTGGGCCACAAGGACCACGGCGTGGAAATTCGCCCGGCGGTGCCCGCGTTCATGACGGCCCCCATCGCGGACGTCTACCGTGTCACGACCAAGGATGGCTACGAGATCAAGGCCACCGAGTGGCACGATTTCTACACGTCCCGCGGCAAGATCAAGCTGAAGGATCTGCGCGTCGGCGACGACCTTCTCATCCAGTCCGGCAAAGGCCAGTTCGGCTCGGACGGTAACGAGCAGCTCGGATTGCTGCTCGGTTTGATCACGGGCGACGGCCATTTCACGAATCGCGGGAAGGACAAGCAAGCTGCGATCATGAACCTGTGGGGAACCGACCGCGCGCTGGCGGACGGAATCACCACGTACGTCAACGCGTTGATTGCGGGTGTGTCAGCCACCCCGCGCGAGTATCACGTCCACCCTGTTGCGATCCCGCAGCGCAACCTGATCATAATCCGCTCCGTTTTGCTTGCACGAGTGCTGGAACACTACGGCTTCACCGCGAAAACCAAGACCCAGGTGGCGGAAGTCGTCTGGCGCGGCAGCGAGGCGTGCGTCAAGGGCTATCTGCGTGGTCTTTTCCAGAGCGACGGCACGGTCCAGCGCGACGACAAGAACGCCTATTGCACGATCCGTCTTGCGTCGAGCGTGCCCAGTCTGCTCAAGGACGTGCAAGCGCTGCTCGCGAATTTCGGCATCTTCACTCGTGTGCTCAAGCGCCGTGACGCGGGCGTGCGTCTGCTCCCGGATGGAAAAGGCGGCAAGCGCGAATACAACTGCCAGGCCGACTACGAACTCCTGATC
The DNA here is from genome assembly GCA_039919785.1 of Dokdonella sp. GTDB lineage: Bacteria > Pseudomonadota > Gammaproteobacteria > Xanthomonadales > Rhodanobacteraceae > Dokdonella_A. The sequence goes on from JBDSFA010000377.1 coordinate 1,280, forward strand.
GGTTCCGAGTCGCGCGACCGCTTCATGCAGGAAATCGGTTTCCTGACGAGCGACAAGAACGAGAAGTACGAGGGCTGGCATGCCCAACGCACGTCGGCGCAGGTGGGTCGCTTTGAAAGCGCCGTGGCATCGATCGAGCACGTCGGTCGCGAAGCGGTGTTCGATACCACGCAAGCGGACAAGAACAACCTGATTTTCAACGGCATCGTGACAGGTAACTGCGGCGAGCAACCGCTCCCGCCCTACGGGTCCTGCTTACTAGGCTCCGTCAACCTCACCACCTTCGTGCGCGATCCCTTCGGCCCGAAGGCGCGTTTCGACTGGGAGGAATACCGCGAGGTCGTGCGCGTCTTCACGCGCATGCTCGACAACGTGGTCGAGATCAACGGCCTGCCGCTCGCGCAGCAGCGCGACGAGATCGCGCAGAAGCGCCGTCACGGCATGGGCTTCCTCGGTCTCGGCTCGACCATCACCATGCTCAAGATGCGCTACGGCACGGCGGATGCCTGCACCTTCACCGAGGACGTGAGCCGCGAAATGGCGCTCGCGGGCTGGGAAGTGGCGTTGTCGCTGGCGAAGGAAAAAGGTCCCGCGCCGATCCTTGCGCGCGACTTCGAAGTCACCGGAGAAATGTTGCGCAAGCGCCCGGAAATGATCACCGATGGTTACACCATCGGCGACATGATCCCGGGCCGTCTGCTGCACGCGAAGTACTCGCGTTACATGCAGCGCATCGCGACCGCAGCGCCCGCGCTGGTGGCCGAACTTGCGGAAATCGGCGCGCGTTTCACGCATCACAGCTCGATCGCGCCAACCGGCACCATTTCCCTCTCGCTGGCCAACAACGCCAGCAACGGCATCGAGCCGAGCTTTGCCCACCACTACAGCCGCAACGTGATCCGCGAGGGCAAGAAGTCCAAGGAAAAGGTCGAGGTCTTCAGCTACGAGCTGCTCGCCT
>JBDSFA010000248.1:0-3169 GCA_039919785.1 Dokdonella sp.
CGTGTCCGAGCCCATCGAATACCCCGCCCTCTACCTAAAGCGCGGCGAAGAAGCGCGCCTGCGTGCGGGCCATCTGTGGGTGTTCTCGAACGAGGTCGATGTCGCGCGCTCGCCGTTGTCTGCCTTCGAGCCGGGCGATATCTGCGTGATCGTTGATCATCACGGCAAGCCGCTCGGCATCGGCTATGTGAATCCCAATTCGCTGATTGCGGCGCGATTGGTCGTACGCGGGCTCGAGCACGCGTTGGATCGCTCGTTGTTCGTGCATCGGCTGAACATCGCGCTCGCCTTGCGCGAACGCCTCTACGATGAACCCTACTACCGCCTCGTGTTCGGCGAATCGGACGGCCTGCCGGGGCTGGTTCTCGATCGCTTCGGCGACGTGCTGGTCGGTCAGATCACGACGGCTGGCATGGAACGGCTGAAGGATGAACTGACCGAAGCGATCGTCAAAGTGCTCAAGCCACGGCAGTTGTGGTGGAAGAACGATGCGTCGATACGTGCGATGGAACAGCTGCCCGAGTACGCGGATCTGGGCTACGGCGAACACGGCGGCGAAACGATCGCGCGAGAAGGCGGCCTCACGTTCGGCATCGATCCGGTGGGTGGCCAGAAGACGGGCTGGTTCTACGATCAGCGCGAGAACCGCGATCAGCTCGCACGTTTCGTCAAGGGCAAGCGCGTGCTCGACATGTTCAGCTATCTCGGTGGCTGGGGCTTGCGCGCGGCGGCGTTCGGTGCAAGTGAAGTCGTGTGCGTGGATGCGTCAGCGGCAGCGGTCGAATCGATCGCGCGCAATGCGGAGCGCAACGGCCTTGCCGATCGCGTGACGGCGGTTCGTGCCGATGCTTTCGACCACCTCAAGGTGCTGCGCGAGGCGCGCGAACATTTTGACGTCGTCATCCTCGATCCGCCCGCGTTCATCAAGCGAAAGAAGGATTTCAAGGAGGGCAGCCTCGCCTACCGGCGCATCAACGAACTGGGCATGCGCGTACTGGCGAAAGACGGCCTGCTCGTGACCTGCTCATGCTCGCACCACATGCCGCGCGCGGCGCTGCTCGACGGTGTGCAGCAGGGCGCGCGCCATCTCGACCGACAGGTGCAGATGCTGATCGCGTTGCAGCAGGCACCGGATCATCCGGTGCATCCGGCGATTGCGGAGACGGATTATCTGAAGGGGTTCGTTTGCCGCGTGTTGCCTGCTTGAACGGTTCTTCCCGTTTGAGCTGAGACAATGTTGCGATCGACCGACTGTTTTGGTCCGCGGACGGCTTGCCTTCTGCAGCCCGAAGGCTACGTGCCGACAGGGTAAGTCTGAGCCGGAACTATGGCCGGGGCAACCCGGCCGCAAGGCGCGGCGGCACGCGCTTGTCAGATTGTCCTGTCCCAGATTCCACGGAGAACGGGCACAATAGGCCGCTTACGTCCTAGTTGCGACACGCCATTCGATGCACTATTTCGTCGATATCAACCCGATCGCAATTTCATTGGGCCCCGTCCAGGTGCACTGGTACGGAATCATGTACCTGCTCGGCTTCAGTGCCGCGTGGTGGCTGGGTCAGCGCCGACGCGCAGCGGGGCGGCTGCCGGTCACGCGCGATCAGTTTTCCGACCTGTTGTTCTACGGCATGCTCGGTGTGATCGTCGGCGGTCGCGTCGGCTACATGGCCTTCTACAACACACCCGAGTTGATCGCCAACCCGCTCAGCCTGTTTCGTGTCTGGGAAGGCGGTATGTCAGTCCACGGCGGTCTGCGCGGCGTGCTCGTTGCGGGTCTGATCTGGACACGTCGCCAGCAGGTTAATTTTTTCGATGCGATGGACTTTATTGCGCCGTTGGTGCCAATTGGCCTGGGTCTGGGCCGCCTCGGCAACTTCATCAATGGCGAGCTGTGGGGACGTGTCAGCGATGTGCCTTGGGCGATGATTTTTCCGAGCGCGCTCGAAAGTCTGGGCAAGACGCGTGACCAGTTGCACGCGATGGCGATGGCCGGGCAATTGAACGATGCTGCGCGGCATCCGTCGCAGCTGTACGAATTCGCGCTCGAAGGCGTCGTGCTGTTCGCCGTGCTCTGGTTCTACTCGCGCAAGCCGCGTCCGCGTTACGCGGTGTCGGGTTTGTTTGCGCTGCTCTACGGCGTGTTCCGCTTCGCGGTCGAATTCGTGCGCGTGCCAGATGTGCAGCTCGGATACCTCGCTTTTGACTGGCTCACGATGGGGCAGATCCTTTCGCTGCCGCTGATTGCGGCCGGGCTGTTCCTGCTCTGGTGTTCGCGGCGTGCGCCCACGGCGAAGGTCGTGGTGGCGGAGGAAACGCCTGACGTTCCGATGCAAAACCCATCCCCACCCAAACCCTCCCCTTGAAGGGGAGGGCTTAAGCGCGAGTCAATCATGCGCCAGTATCTCGATCTCCTGCAACACGTCCTCGACCGCGGTGCGGAGAAATCCGATCGCACCGGCACCGGCACGCGCAGCGTTTTCGGCTGGCAGATGCGCTTCGATCTCGCGCAGGGTTTTCCGTTGGTGACGACGAAGAAGCTGCATCTGAAATCCATCGTGCACGAGCTGATCTGGTTTCTGCGCGGAGACACGAATATTGGTTACCTCAGGGACAACGGCGTCGGCATCTGGGACGAATGGGCGGATGCCAATGGAGACCTCGGCCCGGTCTACGGCAAGCAATGGCGTTCGTGGGCCTGCCCCGACGGTCGCGTTGTCGACCAGATGGCATGGGTTGTCGAGGAGATCAAACGCAATCCCGATTCGCGCCGCTTGATCGTCAGTGCGTGGAACGTGGCCGATCTGCCGACGATGGCGCTGCAACCCTGTCACGCGATGTTCCAGTTCTATGTCGCCAACGGGAAGCTGTCGTGCCAGTTGTATCAGCGCTCGGGTGACATTTTCCTCGGCGTGCCCTTCAATATCGCGAGCTACGCATTGCTGACACAGATGGTCGCGCAAGTCTGCGGCCTCGGCGTCGGTGATTTCGTGCATACGCTGGGTGATGCGCACTTGTACTCGAACCACTACGACCAAGCACGCGAGCAGCTCGCACGCGAGCCGCGCGCGCTGCCGAAGCTGGTGTTGAATCCCGACGTGCGATCGCTGTTTGACTTCCGCTACGAGGACGTCGCGATCAGCGACTACTCGCCGCATCCTGCGATCAAGGC
>JBDSFA010000456.1:0-5221 GCA_039919785.1 Dokdonella sp.
GGCGGTCCGCAGGTCGCAGCGTCCACGCTGGGGCCGCAGCTGGCCGCGCGCATGCTGGCGCAGATCACGCAAGACCCGGCTCTGCTCAAGGGCGGCGGTGCGACCAGCAAAGTCGACTTCGATCTGGGCGGCGCGCATTGGCCAGCGCGATGGATGCGCCTGTCCGGCGTGAATGACGATGCCGTGCTCGTCTCGCTGCTCGCCCCGTCGGCGCAAGCAGCGACCTTTCATGCGATCGTGATGCCAGCGGTTGCGGGCGGCGCCCTGCTGCTGGCGCTACTCCTTGGCGGCGCATTCATTGAATGGCGCCGCGTGCGACATCCGCTCTCGCGCCTGACCTAGCTGGTCGAGCGCGCGGTGCAGGGGGATTCTCATCTGGAGCTACGCACGGTCGGCTACGGTCCCGCCGCGCGCCTCGCCAGCGCGTTCAATCGATTGCTGGCGAGGGAAAACCGGGATCGCCGATCGAATAGAGGGTCCGAGCCCGCGCGCTAGCCGCACGCGCACGTCAATGGCGCAGCGCAGCGACGAACCTGCTATTCGCCGAGCGTCAGCAGCGACGCGTTGCCACCCGCCGCGGTCGTGTTGATCGTCAGCGTTCGCTCGGTTGCGAAGCGCAGCAGATAGTGCGGACCACCGGCTTTCGGGCCGGTGCCCGAGAGATTCTCGCCGCCGAACGGCTGCACGCCGACCACCGCGCCGATCTGGTTGCGATTGACGTAGCAGTTGCCGACCTTGGCGCGGCGCGCGATGTGCTCGACCGTCGCATCAATACGGCTATGGATGCCGAGCGTAAGACCGAAGCCGGTTGCGTTGATCGCGTCGATGACCTTGTCCAGCTCGTTTGCCTTCCAGCGCACGACGTGCAGAACCGGGCCGAACACTTCCTGCGTGAGCAGATCGAGTGACGGAATTTCATAGGCGCGTGGCGCGAAGAACGTGCCGTTCTCGGCTTCAACCGAAAGCTTCACTTCGTTGATCTTCTTCGCTTCGCGATCCATGCGCGCGCAGTGCTCGACGAGGAATTTCTTCGACGGTTCGTCGATGACGGGACCCACATCGGTCGCGAGCTTCGCCGGATCACCGACCACCAGTTCGTTCATCGCGCCAGCGAGCATCGCGACGACCTTGTCGGCAATGTCCTCCTGCACGAACAACACGCGTGCGGCCGAGCAGCGCTGGCCGGCGGAGTCGAACGCCGAGGCAACCACGTCTTTCACCAGCTGTTCCGGCAGCGCGGACGAGTCGGCGATCATCGCGTTCTGGCCGCCGGTCTCGGCGATCAGCGCAGCAATCGGCGAATTGCGCGCGGCCAGCGTGCGGTTGATCGTCCACGCCGTCTCGGTTGAACCGGTGAAACAGACGCCCGCGACGGCGGACTGGGTCAGCAAGGTGTTGCCGAGCACAGAGCCCTTGCACGGCACGAACTGCAGCACAGCTTCGGGCACGCCCGCTTCGTGCAGCAGCTTCACGGCCGCGTAACCGACCAGGGTGGTCTGATCCGCGGGCTTTGCGATAACGGCGTTGCCAGAGGCGAGTCCGGCGGCGACCTGGCCCATGAAGATCGCGAGCGGGAAATTCCATGGGCTGATGCACACGAACACGCCGCGCCCGCGCAGGAACAACTGGTTCGATTCGCCGGTCGGGCCGGGCAGGTTCTCCGGCGCACCGAACAACTTGCGCGCCATCGCCGCGTAGTAACGGCACATGTCGGCGGCTTCGCGCACCTCGGAGATCGCGGCCGGGATCGTCTTGCCGGCTTCGCGCACGCACAGCGCGATGAATTGCCCACGGCGTGCTTCGAGCAGATCCGCTGCGTGTTCGAGGATCGCGGCGCGACTCGCGGCTGGCATCAGGTCCCAGTCCACTTGCGCAGCGACACCGTTGGTGAGGGCCTTGCCGATCGTCGCCGCGTCTGCGTTGCGGCTTTCGCCGATCACCTCGCGGCGATCGGAGGGGTTGGTCACCTGACGCGTTGCCTCGGTGCTGGTTGCGCCAGGTACGAGCGGCGTGGCGATCCACGGCGCGTGCGGTGCGTTGACTGCGTCGGCGAGGGCATTGAGTTCGTTGTCGTTGGCGAGGTTGACGCCCATGGAGTTCTTCCTGGATACAGAATTTGAATTCTGCGCAAGCACAGAACTATCGCCATAGAGACCGACCGGCAGCGGGATGCGCGGATGCGGTTTGGAGGAAAATGCGCGTACCGATTCACACGGATCGGCGACGAGTTCGCTTATCGACACGTCTGCATCGACGATGCGGTTGACGAAGGAGGTATTCGCGCCGTTTTCGAGCAGGCGGCGCACGAGATACGGCAGCAGGTCCTCGTGGCTGCCGACCGGCGCATAGACGCGGCACGGCACATGGAGGTTCTTTTCTCCGATGACTTCGGCGTACAGATCCGTGCCCATGCCGTGCAGGCGCTGAAATTCAAACGCGCGACCTTGAGCGTGATGATGGATGGCCGCGATCGTGTGCGCGTTGTGGGTCGCGAACTGCGGATAGATCGCCTCGCCACCCGCCGCAAACATGCGCTTGGCGCAGGCGAGATAGGACACGTCGGTATTGGGTTTGCGCGTGTACACCGGATAGCCGGCGTAGCCGCTTTCCTGCGCGCGCTTGATCTCCGAGTCCCAGTACGCGCCTTTGACCAATCGCACGCACCAGCGTCGGCCTGCCTTGCGTGCCGTTTCGGCGAGCCAGTCGATCACGAACGGGCAGCGCTTCTGGTACGCCTGCACGGCGAGGCCGAAACCGTTCCATCCATCCAGCGACGGGTGCGCGAAGACTTCGCCGATGATTTCGAGCGAGATCTCGAGGCGTTCGGACTCTTCCGCATCGACGGTCATGCCGATGCCGTTCTTCATCGCCAGTTGTGCCAGCTCGATCAGCTTCGGCGTGAGTTCTGCGTGCACGCGCGCGCGTTTGGCGATCTCATAGCGCGGATGCAGCGCCGATAGCTTGACCGAGATCGACGGTGCATCGAGCACGTTGGCGAACGGGCCGCGTTTACCGAGTGCGCCGATCGCATCCTTGTACGCAAGGTGGTAGCGCTCGGCATCCGCCGTCGTCAGCGCGGACTCGCCGAGCATGTCGTAGGAATAACGGTAAACCGCGTTGGCCTTCTCGGCGGAGCGGTCGAGCGCCTCGTCGATGGTCCGTCCCATGACAAATTGGTGGCCCATGATGCGCATCGCCTGACGCACGGCGAGGCGGATGACGGGTTCGCCGGCACGGCCGACCAGGCGCTTGAGCGCCCCGGTGAAGTCGCGGCGGGTCTCGTCGGCGAGATTGACCAGCTGACCCGTCAGCATCAGGCCCCACGTCGAAGCATTCACCAGCACCGAATCGCTGCCGCCGATGTGCTTCTTCCAGTTCGCCTCACCGAGCTTGTCGCGGATCAGTTTGTCCGCGGTTGCGCTGTCCGGGATGCGCAGCAGTGCTTCGGCTACGCACATCAGCAGCACGCCTTCTTCACTGGACAGGTCGTACTGGCGCATGAAGGATTCGACCGCGCTTTGCTCGCTGGCGCGGGCACGAACGCGCGCGACGAGATCGGAGGCGCGCGTCAGCACGGCCGCAAGCTCGGCCGCAGGCAGGGTGGCCTGGGCGAGCAGGTCGTCGACGGCCTCGGTCTCGTCACGCGACCAGGCGGCCGTGATGCGCGCCCAGGTCGGGTCGGCGGCAGGCGGGAGTTCCGGAATCAGGCGATCGCTCAAGGCGGGTCTCGGAGAAGGGCGGAGCGCGTGACCGTACGATCGCGCGAAGGCGCGTAGTGTAGTGAGGCGGGCAGCAGCGGCCAAGGTCCGGCGCCGACGAGAGCACCTCACGGATGTCCGATTGCGGCGGTTTGTCGCATGCGCGTGCGCATCCACGGTTGCTGCTACTGCGCAGCGTCCACTATTATCGCGAAGTTGCGCACTCGAACTTGGAAGCCGGGCCCAGTCGGGTCTGCCTTCCGCGTCGCCGCGGCGGCCAACGACTAGCGAATCCAAGTACTCGAAACAAGGTGATGGCGATGATTTCATCCGGGGTCCAGCGCGCCTGCCGCGCCTTCGCGACGCTCGCGTTGTTCGCGAGCGGCACGGCATTGGCGAATCCGCAGCCGTGGCAGCTCAACATGACGCCCGGCGTGACGCCGATCTCGCATCGTATCCACGACGTGCACATGCTCGTGTTCTGGGTCTGCGTCGTCATCGGCGTCATCGTGTTCGGCGCGATGGCCTACGCAATGTTCACATTCCGAAAGTCCAAAGGCGTGACGGCGGCAACCTGGAGCCACAACACGACCATGGAAGCGATCTGGACTATCGTCCCGATCATCATCCTCGTCGTGATGGCGTGGCCCGCGACCAAGCTGCTGGTCGACATGGCCGACGTCGAAAACTCGGAAATGACGATCAAGATCACGGGTTACCAGTGGAAATGGCGCTACGAGTACGTCGACTACTTCAAGAAGCCGAGCAGCATCAATTTCGTTTCGAGCCTGGATGCCGACTCGAACAAGGCGCGCCAGCTCGGTTCCGGCATCGATCCCGCCACGGTCAAGGATGGCGACTTTCAGAGCTATCTGCTCAACGTCGACAAGCCTCTCGTGCTTCCGGTGGGTGTCAAGGTGCGCTTCGTGATCACCGCCGACGACGTGATCCACGCATGGTGGGTGCCCAGCCTCGGCTGGAAGCAGGATGCGATCCCCGGAATCATCAACGACCAATGGGCGCAGATCGACGAGCCCGGCACCTATCGCGGTCAGTGCGCCGAATTGTGCGGCAAGGACCATGGCTTCATGCCGATCGTCGTGAAGGCGGTGCCGAAAGCCGATTTCGAGCAATGGATGGCCGCGCAGGAAGCCTCGATGACGGCGGCGCAGACGGCAGCAACCGCGCCGATCGCCGTGTCACCGGCGCCCCAGGGCTGATCACGAAGTTTTGCAGCGGCCCGTACAAGCCACGCCATCCAATGAATTTGTGCGTTCATCCTTGAACGCGAAGCGAAAAAAAGCGGCCATCGTTGGCCGCAGTATCAGATGAGTTTATGCGTTCATCCTTGAACGCGAAGCGAAAAAAAGCGGCCATCCTTGGCCGCACTATTCCTATAGAGGTTCAAGGCCATGGCCGCAGCCAATCCCGCCATCCACGACGACGCGCATGATGCGCATGACGACCACGATCACAAGCCGCAAGGCTTCCTGCATCGCTGGTTGTTCACGACGAACCACAAG
>JBDSFA010000157.1:0-3871 GCA_039919785.1 Dokdonella sp.
CCGTCAACGGCGACTTGCCGCATCGTGTGCGCGCGAACTGTGATCGACCGGCAAAGTGGTATCGCCGGAACGCCCCCGGACTCTCGTTCGATTGCGTCACGAAAACAACTGTAAAAGTTGTCAGGGAGTTACCCTTCCCATGGATCTTCTTCTCAAAGGCGGCAACGGCCCTTGCGTGGGCGATGCGCTGATCGGTCGATGATACGACGCGACACCCGAACAGCAGGGCAATAGCCCCTCAATTTGAAGTGAATGAGCGCGACAGGGGACGCTCGCGAAATCCACGAGCTCGCCGAGGGCCCGTCCTGGCATATAAGGGACATGAGACGCCACATTGCCGGCCCATCTCAATCTAAGGGGACAATCTAAGGCAATCTAGAATCTAAGGGGACGGAGGTAGTTAAATCCGTGTATGCGCCGCCTTGACTATCTCCGTCCACGAGGTGAGATCGAGATCGGCGGCGGACGATGGCCGCCCAAGAAAAATGGTCACATTCATATATGGCCGATTCAAGCCGTTCTCGCGTACGCGCAGCGACACCGCTACGGACCACTAACCGACCCTGCAACATCTAGCAGGTTCGCTGAGCGCTATGTTTCTTGGCCTGGGAGAAATCTTCGTGATCTCGCGCGCCAGCAAAGCGGGGGAAGCGGGATTCACTTCCTGGCCATGGGTCAGCAAGCCTGACCGCATTCGCCAGGCTCATCCAGCGCATCGACACGTTCGGCGATGCCGCGTTGCGGCTGCAGCAGGCTTCGGATGTAGGCAAGAACCGAGTCATCGCCGTCCTTGGCTTTCGCGGGGCTTGCCCTTCCCGTCATGGCGGCCGGCAGCGTGGTGGCGAGGACTTGCTCGTTGGTGCGCTTGCCCGGTTTGCTTCCCCTCGGCTTCTCCTTGGTGACCGGCCTGCCACCGCGTTTTTCACTCACCGTTCGGCTTGCCTTCTTGACGACCATTGCGCGTGCCACGTTCTATCCTCCCATCGAAACATCTGGTGGACGCACGGGTCACGTGCGGCCACGGCCGTTGATAGGAACGCTACCGCCAATAGGGAAAAACCAGGAAGCGGCATCAGCTTCATTTCCTGCCTATCAGCAAGTAAACCTGCCGCCATTCGATGCCGAATTCACGATGGCGATGATCCTTTTCTACGCCGACATCCGTTTCTAGAGACGGGGCCAACCTACGAGCGGGTGTTGAGTGATGAATCCGGTTGCACGCTGGTCGTTGAAAACCTTGTTTGGTTGGGCGCTGGTTGCGGTGGCGATGGCGGTCGGCGCGCCGGTCGGCGCAGTCACCAACACGTGGGGACCGGCCGCTGCACTCGCGACTGCGCGCGACAGCCAAACCTCTACCCTGCTGTCTTCGGGCAAGGTGCTGGTGACGGGAGGACTGAGCAACAGCGGCCTTCTTGCCAGCGCCGAGCTCTACGATCCGGCCAGCAATATCTGGACCCCAGCCGCTTCGCTGCCGACCGCGCGTTACTACCACACTGCCACCCTGCTGCCCTCGGGCCGAGTGCTGGTGGCAGGAGGTGTCGACACCAACGGCAATCTTTCCAGTGCCACGCTGTACGATCCAGCCAGCAATATCTGGATACCCGCGGGTTCGCTGACGACTGCGCGCAACTCGCACACCGCGACCGTGCTGCCCTCGGGCCAAGTGTTGGTCGTGGGAGGCTATAACGGCGTCATTCTCGCCATTGCCGAGCGGTACGATCCGGCCAGCAACACCTGGTCGCCTGCAGGTTCGCTCGCGACCGCGCGCTACTTGCACTCCGCCACCCTGCTGCCTTCGGGCAAAGTGCTGGTGGCGGGAGGAGTCGACAACAACGGCAATCTTTCCAGTGCCGAGCTTTACGATCCCGGCAGCAATACCTGGACCCCTGCGGGGTCGCTGGCGACGGCACGGAGTACTCACACCGCCACCCTGCTGCCCTCGGGCCAGGTGCTGGTGGTCGCTGGGCAGGCCAACGTCGGCGTTCTCGCCAGTGCCGAGCTGTTCGATCCCGAGCTCGCGCCCGATACAACGCGCACGCCGAATTTGAACGCGGTCAACACGTATTTGTTGCCAGCCAGCAAGCTGGCAGCCAGTGCCGGTGGCAGCACCACTCTGTTCGGCGCCACCATTACCACCGGCTTTTGGCCCTTGCTCGAAGGCAGCGCTGGCGCGAGCAATAATTCGACGAGCAATGCGCCGGTGTTTCAGGTGCAACGCATCGACAACGACAAGATGCGCTTTATTCCGAACGATGAAACCGGGTCATTTACGGATACAACGTTCACCGGCAGTGCCGCCGCATTCGCTGGTTTTCCGGCGGGGCCGGTACGTGTGCGCGCGTGGGTCAACGGCGTACCGAGCGCGGAACGCTACAGCACGCTGGCGGTCAAGCCGGGTGCGGTCGCAACACCGACGGCCATTGGCGGCATCAATCAAGCGACGGTGAATTTCGCGGCGGTGGCGTACGCGGGCGGCGCGCCGGTGACGACTTACGCGGCCATCGCATTGCCGGGTGGCACACAGGCCACCTGCGTAGCGCCCCGCACGAGTATCGCGATCAATCCGCTCGCAGCCGGCACGTACACGTTTGTCATTGTGGCATTGAATGCCGCAGGCCAAGGCGCGCCCTCGGCGCAGAGTAACAGCGTATTCGTTTCTCCAGCAGACGAAATCTTCCGCTACGACTTCGAGATGATGCCGTAACGCAACACGGTGCAAACGAGGGGCAGATTCGAATGGCACTGACTTAAGGCCAAGCGCACCAATTTCGTCATTCCTCCGAAGGCAGGATGCGCTCTTCAACAGCCGAAGGCTGGTCATCCAGTGACTTCAAGCCAGACGGGTAACGCGCAAAGCGCTGGATCCCCGCCTTCGCGAGGGTAACGGCCTTAAGTCAGTGCCATTCGAACCTGATCCCTATTCTACGGCAGACCCCGCGCGGCTCATGCTGCACGGACAACGCGTCGTCGAGCGCGGGGATACCGCCGAACGCACTTTGCGCCCATTCGCCGGGGCGCCTCTGCCTCCGTCCGGTGCGCTGTGCGTTCCGCTACAAGAAAGAGAACACGTTCGACTTCAGCGACTCCGATTTCACGCGCGAGCGGCGGAAAGCATTGTGAAGCAAGAGTACTGAGACGATGTCTGGCAGTCGGTAATGGACTGCCCGTATGGATGACCGACAACCGAAGGAGGGACGCGGATTGCGCCAAGTCTCGATCAATGGACGGAGCAGCCGATCAACTGGCATGTCGCGCGAGCTGCTTCATGCAAACACCCCGCCCCCATGTTTGTCCCGCATGTTTCGCGCAGTGTTCGCGGTCAGGCGACGCTCTCCGCCACGGCATGCTCCAAAGGCAGCTGGAAGCTGATCCGGGTACCGTGTCCAAGCTGGCTGACAGCGCGGATATGGCTGCCGTGAAGGCTGAGGATGCGTTTGGCAATCTGCAAGCCCAGACCGCCGCCGCGCTGCACGGCCGCCATACGCAGTGGCGAGCCTCGCTCCAACAGGTCGGGAAGATGTGCGGCCTCGATGCCCTTTCCATTGTCGATCACGCAGACTTCGATGTCGGTGTGGTCGCGGCGCGCCTCCAGCCGGATTTCGCCGCGTTCGGACGTGTGCCGGATCGCGTTGTCGAGCAGGTTGCTGATGACGCGCTCGATCATTCCGATGTCACCCCGAACGAACAGGCTTTCCTCATCGGCATACGCCTGCAGGGTGATCTCCCGGCGCTCGGCTGTGAGCACATATTTCTGCGCGACGTCCTGGACCAGCTCGGCCATCGAGAAAAGTTCGCGCTGCGGTTGCGTCTCTTCGTGTTCGAGCTGTGCCAGCTCGAACAACTGATGCGCGAGGCGCGAAACTCGATGACT
>JBDSFA010000096.1:0-3176 GCA_039919785.1 Dokdonella sp.
CATTAAAAAAGCCGGCTTGCGCCGGCTTTTTCAGAACTACAACGACGGGTTCAGGCCAGCGCGCGGATATGCGCGGTCAAGCGGCTTTTATGACGCGAAGCCTTGTTCTTGTGGATCAGGCCGCGCGTGGCGTAGCGGTCCATGACCGGCTCGGCGACCTTGTACGCGGCTTCGGCGCGAGCCTTGTCCTTCGCTTCGATCGCCTTGACGACGTTCTTGATCGCGGTGCGAACCATCGAACGCGCGCTCGCGTTGCGCTGACGGTGCTGCTCGGACTGGCGCGCACGCTTCTTCGCGGATTTGATGTTGGCCAAGGTAGAACTCCAATGAACGGGTACGGAAAAAGACCCGGAATTATGCCGTTGATACGCCGCCGCGTCAATTCATTGGGCAATAAGTCTCACGGATGCGTGGGTTGTGGCGCATGCTGTGGGAGCGTCGGTAGACGCGATGCTTTACAGCCGGACACCCCGCAGGACCTCGCCTTCCGCAGCTTCGCGCCCGCCCCGGGTTGCCCGGCCTTCGGCGCATGAGCACCCGGCCCAGTCTGCTTCGCTCGATGCTGAGCTTCACCAGCGGCACGCTCGTATCGCGCGTGCTCGGGCTGGCAAGGGATGTAGCCATCAATGTCGTGTTTGGCGCGACGGCTTCAACCGATGCGTACTGGGTGGCCTCGCGGATTCCGAATTTCATGCGCCGGCTATTTGCCGAAGGCTCGTTTGCGACCGCGTTCGTGCCGGTGTTCACCCAGATCAAGGCGACGCGCAGCCACGCCGACCTCAAGCTGCTGATGGCGCGCGTGGCGGGTACCCTTGGCGGCGTGCTGCTCGTGGTCGTCGCGCTGGGCGTCTTGTTTGCGCCGCAGGTGGCAGCGCTGTTTAGTCTCGGCGCGCTCGATCAGCCGCGCAAATTCGATCTCACGGCCGATCTGCTGCGCCTGACATTTCCGTTTTTGCTGTTCGTCTCGCTGACGGCGCTCGCCGGCGGCGCGCTCAATAGTTTCCAGCGTTTTGCGCTGCCGGCTTTGACGCCGGTCATCCTCAACATCTTTCTGATCGCCGGCGCGCTGTGGCTGGCGCCGCGACTCGGCACGCCGATCATGGCTCTGGGTTGGGCGACGTTGGTCGGCGGTATCGTGCAATTGCTTTTCCTCTTTCCATCCCTGCGCCGACTCGACCTGCTGGTGTGGCCGCGTTGGGGCTGGCGCGATTCAGATGTGCGCAAGATCATGCGGCTGATGGTGCCGACGTTGTTCGGGTCGTCCGTGGCACAGATCAACCTGCTGCTCGACACCGTTATTGCGTCGCTGCTCATCACTGGTTCGCAGAGTTGGCTATCGCAGTCGACACGTTTCCTCGAGCTTCCGTTGGGCCTGTTCGGCGTCGCGCTCGGCACCGTGATCCTGCCCGCGTTGTCGCGCCATCACGTGGGCATCGACCGCGCCGGATTTTCGCGCGCGCTCGATTGGGGACTGCGCCTGACGTTGCTGATCGCGGTACCGGCGATGATCGCGCTGATCGTGCTGGCCACGCCGCTGGTTGCGACGTTGTTCCAGTACGGTCACTTCACCGACTTCGATACGCATATGGACACTCTGTCGATCATTGCGCTCAGTTGCGGCCTGCCGGGGTTCGCGCTGGTCAAGATCCTTTTGCCAGCCTTCTATTCGCGACAGGACACGCGCACGCCGGTTCGCGCGGGGGTGATCGCGATTGTCGCGAACATGTTGTTCAATGGCGTGTTCATCGCGCTGCTGTTCGTGTGGTGGGCGCCCGCTCCGTTGCGCGCGCAGCCATGGCTCGGCGCGATCGCGCAGGTCCCAGGGCTGCATGCGGGCTTGGCTATCGCCAGCACCTTGTCGACCTATCTCAACTTGGCACTGCTGTGGCACTGGCTGAAGCGCGACGGGGTCTATGTGCCACAGCCCGGGTGGCTGCGGCATCTGGCGCGACTTGCGTTGGCCTGCGTGGCGATGTCGATCGTGCTATTGCTGGGTCTGCACGTCTGGCCGCACTGGAGTTCCGTTTCGATGTGGACTCGCGTCTGGCAGCTGGGTGCGCTGGTCGTAGTTGGCGGCGCGACCTATGCGGTGGTACTGCTCGGCGCGGGGCTGCGCCCTCGCGATCTCCGCGCGGAATGAAGCTTCGTGTTGCGCCGCAGCGGCTATACTTTCGGAATGAGCGTGCTTTATCGGGACACTTCGGGGCCTGCCCTGGCGCCGCGCGGCAGCGTTTTGTGCGTGGGTGCGTTTGATGGCATGCACCTGGGCCATCGCGCGCTGCTTGCGCGCGTGCGCGAGCGTGCGGCTGCGCTGGACTTGATGCCGCTGGCGATCAGCTTCGAGCCGATCCCGCGCGAATTCTTCGCGCGCGGCGTCGCGGTCCCGCGCATCGCGAGTGTGCGCGAGAAGATCGAATGGCTGGCAACAGGCGGCATGTCGAAAGTGCTGATGCTGCGCTTCGACGCCGCATTGGCCGCGACGAGCGCCAAGGATTTCATCGAACAGGTGCTCGTGCACCGCGCGGGCGTGCGTGAAGTGTGGGTCGGCGCCGATTTCCGCTTCGGCCATGCGCGACGCGGCGATATCGACATGTTGCGACAGTTCGGCACGCAACACGGCTTCGCGGTCGAAACGATGCCCGATATCGCGATCGATGGCGAGCGGATCAGCAGCACGGCGATCCGCATGCACCTCGTCGCCGGTGAATTCGATGCGGCTGCGCGCCTGCTGGGTCGCCGCTTTGCGATCGGTGGACATGTCGTGCGCGGCGCACAACTTGGCCGCAAGCTCGGCTACCCGACCGCAAATATCCGCCTCGGCAAGCGCACATCACCGGTCGGGGGTATCTTTGCAGTGCGCGTGCATGGCGTAGCAGACTCGGCCTTGCCAGGTGTCGCCAGCCTCGGTGTGCGGCCGACTGTCAACGGCACCGAACCGCTGCTGGAAGCGCATTTGTTCGACTTCGATGGCGACCTGTACGGTCGCCGCATCGAAATCGAGTTCGTACAAAAGTTGCGCGACGAGGAAAAATTCGACGGCCTCGACGCGATGGTGCGGCAGATTGATCGCGATGCCAAACAGGCGCGCGCAGTTCTGCGTGTTGCAACCACAGAAATCTCCGGAGCAAATGCGTGAGCAAGGATTACAAAGACACGATCAACCTGCCGAAGACCGA
>JBDSFA010000090.1:0-16401 GCA_039919785.1 Dokdonella sp.
CGGGTGTCGACCTCAGCCGTCGCGATCTGCGCGACCTTGCGCCCCATCTGCATTCGCTGCCACCGGATGCACTCAACGCCGGCGACAACGTACTGACGCTGCAGCTCCCGATTGCGTGGAAGTTGAGCGAGACACGCCTCAACCTGTTGTGCGTTGGCGACTATCGGGTGTTGCAGGCGATTTACAACGCAAACTGGTGGCGTCAGATGGGCATACCGTGCCTGTGCCTGGCGTTGTTCGTTGTGCTCGGCATGGGTGCACTGACTCTCTGGCGAGTGCATCGACGCGCGCAAGTGTACCTGTGGTATCTCGCTTGCCTGGTCCTGATGGCTTGCAGGACGGGCTATCTGATCGTGGGAACGATGCCCGGCGGTCCAGTCTGGTGGCGCGCGGTTTCCGACATTACCGTGCTGTTGCTGGTGTTCACGCTCTATCGCCTGCTGACGCTGTTCTGGGCCGCACGATTCAGGCGATGGATCCTGGTCTGGCTGATCGGCTCGGTCCTGCTTCAACTCCATGCTGTGTATTCGCCCTGGAACCTCCTGTTCCCGATGCTCGCTACGCTGTTCTGGCTCGGCGCATTGGCGGTTGCCCTGACGTTGCTGGTGCAGATCATGCTGGATGTCCAGCATGTTCCACTGGTTGAACGACGCAGTTTGCAGTGCGCGCTGTTGTTCACGATCGGCTGCAGCGTGCTGGAGACCGTGGCTTACCAACTCGATCCGGCGCAGCGACTGCTCTGGATGTATCCGGTTGGAACAGCAACACTCGCTGTCACTCTCGCCTTTCTGCTGGTACGGCGCGCGACGATGGGGACGACCTTGTTGGGCCATGCGACGAAGGCGCTCGGCAAGCGACTGGACAATGCCCTGCTACCCGCTCGACGGGGTAGCACGTCGGTGTGGGAAGACGTGACCAGCAGCGTCGCCGACGACGAACGACAACGCATGCTGGACGTGATCGACGAAGGATTCGGATCGCGCATGGTGACCGCACTCATGCGCATCCACAGCGAGCATCCCGATTCGCGATTGAGTACCGAGATCCAGCGCGCATTGCTCGATCTTCGCTTGATGATCGACGCAATCGACGAACCCTGTCAGTCCATCGACGGCGCACTCGCGACGCTGCGTCAGCGCATGGAGGGCCCGTTGGCGGCCGCCGACCTGCACAGCCATTGGGACATCGCCGGCACGCGAAACCTGCAGGTGAATAGCCGCCGCAAGCTGGTCGAACTGTTTCGCTGTGTCGAGGAGCTGCTCAGCAATGTCATCCAGCATGCCGAAGCAAGCGAAGTGCGAGTGTTCGCCTATTCCGATGACTCGATGATCGTCTTGCGCGTTGAAGACAATGGTCGTGGAATTCCGGTCGAGCCACAGCAGGGCCGTGGACTGCGCAACCTGCAGACGCGCATCCAAGCTCTGAACGGCGAACTCGGCCTCGGCCCGCGCGAGGAAGGCGGCGGCACACGTGTTGAATTGCGATTGCCGCGTTTCTAGTTGGCGATCGCGCTGGATGTCAGTGCGTGCAGTGCGTCGACATAATCCGGATTTTCTAGGAGCGGCTTCAGTCGCGATGCTCTTGAAGTCGACTCACACCGAACGACACCATCCCCACCCAACCCTTCCCTTGAAGGGGAGGGCTCAAGCGTCGCCGCCGTGACGGGCGGACCCCGATTTTGTGGGAGCGGCTTCAGCCGCGATGCTCTGAGGTGGACTCACGCCGACCGAGACCATCCCCGCCCAACGCTCGCTTGAAGGGAGTGCTTGAGAGCATCGCGGCTGAAGCCGCTCCCACAGACACTTGCTCCCACACACACTTGCACTCGCGACGTTCTTTCACAGCATCCGCAACAACTGCGGCATCAGCGGCATCTTGCGCACGCGCACGGTGGTCGCCGCGTAGATCGCGTTTGCGAGTGCGGGTGCGGCGCTAGGGATACCGATCTCGCCGGCGCCTGAAGGTTCCAGCGTCGACTCGACCAGCTGCACTTCAACGCTGCGCGGCGCCTGCGCCATGCGCAGCAGCGGATAGTCGGGGAAATTCTTCTGCTGCACCTGGCCGTCCTTGACCGTGATCGCCAGATGCAAAGCGGTCGAGATGCCGTCGATGGTGCCGCCCATCATCTGTGCCTCGACACCCAGCGGATTGATGACGCGGCCGACATCGGCGACGCAGACGGCGCGATGGATGCGAAGTTCGCGGCCGTCCATCGAGACTTCGAACGCGTGCGCTGCATAGCCGCCAAACGTGAAGTGGCAGGCAATGCCGAGGCCGTGGTCGTCCTTGCGCCTTTCGCCCCAGCCGATCTTGTCGGCGCACAGCTTGAGTACGTTGGCGAGACGGCCGGTATCGAACACCGGGCCGCCATGTCCCGAGTACGGAATCTGGCGTGGTTCACCGAGCAGGTCGAGGCGCAGCTTCACCGCGTCCTGCTTGGTTGCGATCGCGATCTCGTCGATGAAGCTCTGCACCGCGAATGCGTGGAACGTGTGCACCGGTGCGCGCCAGGGACCACGTGGCATGCGCGATTCGAGGCTGTAGAAGGTCTTGTCGAGATTCGCGACCAGGCCGGCGGGAAAATCGTCTGCTTCGAGCGTGCCGTTGTTCGGCGCGCGTTTGCGCGTGCTGGTCTCGCGATAGCCTCGCGGTGTCGCGGCACAGCGGTGCGACCAGCCAGTCACGTGCTTCTTGCGATCGAGCGTCGCCGCCAGCGCGTGCACGCCGAACGGGCGATAGAAATCGTGCGCAAGATCGTCATCGCGCGTCCACATCAGCTTGACTGGTTTGCCCGCTGCTTTTGCAATGAGCACCGCTTCGGCGACAAAGTCGTTCGCGAGGCGTCGGCCGAAACCGCCACCCGCGCGGGTCATGTGGATCTCGATGTCCTTGCGCGCGAGGCCGGTCAGCTGACTGATGATCTCGGACGCGCCATCGGGATTCTGCATCGATGCGACGAGGCGCGCGCTGTCCTGCTTGATTTCGATCAACGCGCCGGGCGGTTCCATCGTCGCGTGGGCGAGGAACGGCATCTCGTAACGAGCCTCAATGAACTGGTGCGCCTGCCGGCGTGCCTTGGCGTAGTCGCCGTCCTTGCGCACGCTGAGACCTTCCGCACTGTGGTCGAGCAGGCTGTTCGCTGCACCCGCCAGTGCGCTGCTCGATTCCTTCGGCCAGTCGCCCTGCTTCCACTGGATCTTGAGTTTCTCGCGCCCTTGCAATGCGGCCCAGGTGTTCTCGGCGAGCACTGCAACGCCGGCCGCGAGCGGACCGCTGAACGGTTCGTCCGGCTTCGGACCCGGCAACGGAATCACGTCGATGACACCGGCGACGCGACGCGTTTCGCTGTCATCGAATGTGTCCACGCTGCCGTCGAGGTACGGGCAGCGCGCGATGACCGCGACCAGTGCATTCGCCGAGTATTCGTCGATGCCGAAATGCGTACGCCCGGTCACGATGGCGCGCGCGTCGACGACTTTTGTCGGCTGGCCGATGATGCGGAATTGTTCCGGATTCTTGAGCGCCGGTGGTTTGTCCGGCAATGCAATATTCGCCGCGCTGCGCGCAAGCGCGCCGTAGGTCAACCGGCGTCCATCCGCAGCAATGACCTGGCCCGCTTCGGTATGCAGTTGATCGCCCGGCAGGTTCCATTCCTGCGCGGCTGCCTGCAGCAGCAGCCAGCGTGCCGTTGCGCCGGCTTCACGCAGTTCCTTCCAGCCATCGGGAATGCTCGTGCTGCCACCTGCGAACTGATCGCCGTAGCGGTTCGACGGTCCCTTGTCGGTGTCGATGTAGCCGTAGGGCAACTGCACCACGCGTACCTGCGCCCAGTCGACGTCGAGCTCTTCCGCAATCAACATCGGCAGCGAGGTCATCACGCCCTGGCCGATCTCGCAGCCACGCGCGCCGATCACGATGCGATTGTCGCGTTCGATGCGCACGAACGGTCCGATGCTGGTGAGGTCGTCGCCGAGCAGTTCCGGGGGCAGATCGCCGCTCTGGTCGGCCAATGCCGAGCGCACGCCAATCAGTAGTGCGCCCGTGGCAGTCAGCGACACGGCGAGGAAGCGGCGTCGCCCCGTGTTGACGGTTGTGCTCACTTCTTTTCACCCTGCATCAGATCGGCTGCTCGCAGGATCGCGCGACGGATGCGCGGATAGGTGCCGCAACGGCACAGATTGCCGATCGTCGCGATGTCGTCATCGCCGGGCTTGGGCTTTCGCTGCAGCAGGTCGACGGCGGCCATGATCTGGCCGGCCTGGCAGTAGCCGCACTGCGCGACGTCCTCTTCGATCCATGCCTGCTGCACCGGATGCAGCGCATCGGTCTCCAGCCCTTCAATCGTGGTGATCTTGTGGTTTGCGGCGACACTCATCGGCGTCACGCAGGCGCGCATCGCCTTGCCGTCGATCAATACGGTGCAGGCACCGCAGGCGGCGACACCGCAGCCGAACTTGGTGCCGGTCAGGCGCAGGTTATCGCGCAGGAACCACAGCAAGGGCATCGCAGGATCGCCATCATGAAAGTACGGCTTGCCATTGATCGTGATGGCGAGTGCATCCGGCGGGCGCGGCGCCGTGCGCTTGATGGGCTCGGCGCCGTGTTCGGGGGGATTGGCCATTCATTTCTCCGTGCGACCGCGACGCACGGGGCGACCGTGGCGAGACAACGCGCATTGTCGCACGGACTTTTCAACACGCGGCAATGCCGAGGACGAGTTTGCACGTGGCAGAGGGCTTTCCTGCCGCACGCTTTCGCGCGCGCGCGCGAGCAGGGCGGGCGCTATGCGCGAGCTGGATGACGGCGACCCGGTTGCCGGGCGAGTGGCTGTTCATCTCAAAGTGCGATAGTCTGGCGCCAGTGCGAGTCATCTCCAACAAGACCCTGGTCGACTTTTCGGCTTTGCACCGGGCCGCTCGCGAACCGTTGCAGGCGTGGCGCAAGCTGGTCGAAAAAGGGGACTACGCGAATTTCGCCGGCCTGCGCGCGGCGTTCGCAAGCGTCGACAAGGCGGGCAACTTCCATGTCTTCGACATCGGCGGCAACAAGTTCAGGGTGATTGCCGCGATCCACTTCAATCGCCAGAAACTGTTTGTTCGCCACGTCTTCACGCATGCCGAATACGACGACTGGAAACCACGATCATGAATGCTCAGCTGAAGGAACTTGTTCGTCATTTCCAGGCGGTGAGTGCGCAAGTGCCGCTGCACCCGATTCGCACGAAAGCCGAATACAAAGCGGCGGTCGCTTCGCTGAACCGTCTTCTGGATGAGGGAGCTGCGGACGAATCCCATCCGCTGGCCGATCTGGCGGCGACGCTGGGAGAACTCGTGGGCGACTACGACGATCGGCACTATCCAGCAGAGGTCGTGTCGCCGGATACGATGCTTCGATTCCTGATGTCGCAGCACGGATTGAGACAGGCCGATCTGGGTGAAATCGGAAGCCAGGGTGTGGTGTCGGAAATCCTGTCGGGCAAGCGCGAACTCAATGTGCGCCAGATCAGGGCGTTGTCCGATCGCTTCGGTGTGTCGCCTGCCGTGTTCATCTAGTGATGCGGCCCACAAACCAGCAGAAAGAATCCGTTCGCCTGAGCCCTTCGTCTACCCTGAGGACAGGCCGCGCGCAGCGAAGTCGAAGGGTCGCGCGGCAGCTGCTCGGTAGCGAAGGCCTGTCGCCGGATGGTTCGGCGATATGGCTGTTGTGGTTGCAACTGTCTGTGGGAGCAACGGTCTTTGGCCCCGATGCTTTTGCTCGAAACAGCATTGCGGCTTCCGCCGCACCCACAACAGCGGTCTGCAGGCTTCCCCTGTAGGAGCGGCTTCAGCCGCGATGCTTGTTGCTTCTCGAACGACACCATCCCCACCCAACCCTTCCCTTGAAGGGCGGGCTTCAAAGCAGCGTGCTCAAGCTTTTGCAGGAGCGGCGGAAGCCGCTCCTGCAGGTATCGATGCTTTCGGCTCAGCGAGCTTTAGCCCTCCCCTTCAAGGGGAGGGTTGGGCGGGGATGGTGTCGCTGGATGTCATTCCACACCAAAGCATCGCGGCTAAAGCCGCTCCCACAGACAGTTGCTCCTACAACGGCAGGGAATGCGCTAGCGCCTTGGCATCCGCCGCCAGATGAAATAGATCGGCAGGCCCGCGAGCGTGATCAGCGCGCCCATGCCCGCATCGCTCGGGTGTTGCCAGATCGTCACGCCGACCACCCACATCACCACGGCGAGGAACAGCAGCGGCAGGAACGGATACCACGGCGTGCGGAACGCGGTGGACTCGCCGCCGCGTGCACGCCGATACCAGAACAACGTTGCGATCACGGCCGCCATGCCGAGCCAGTCGCCGACGGTCGAGTAGTTGAGCAGCTGATCGAACGTGCCGGTCAGGGCGAGCACGCAGGCCCATGCGGCCAGCAGCATCAGTGCGACATTGGGTGAACGCCAGCGCGGATGCAGGTATGCCGCGGAGCGGAAGAACACGCCGTCGGCGCCCATCACCTGGAACACACGTGCAGCGCCGATCATCGAGATGTTGCAGAAGCCGAGCGTCGAAATCGCGATGCCCGCGGCGATCAGTCGCGCGCCGGGTTCACCGAGTACATGGCGCATCAGGTCTGCAGCTGGCGCCTTGCTTGCCGCAAGACCGTCATGACCGAGCACGGCGAGATACGCGAGATTGGCGAGCAGGTAACAGGCCGCGACGAGCAACATGCCGAAGATCAATGCGCGCGGGATCGTGCGTTGCGGATCGCGTACTTCGCCTGCGATGTCGTTCACGTAGTACCAGCCGCCGTACGAAAACAGCACCGGCATCAAGGCGCCGCCAAAGGCGAACGGACTGATCGGTCCCGGCGCCGTGGTCGGCGGCGGGGCGCCGCGTGCGACCAGGCCCACCACGATCAGCGCGGTGATCGCGATCAGTTTCAGCACGGTCAGGATGTTCTGCGTCAGCGAGCCCGCACGAATGCCGAACCAGTTGATGCCGGTCAAGAATATGATCGTGCCGACCGCATAAGGACGCGGATCGGCGAGCGTCACGCCGAACGCTGCGGCTGCGTATTCCACGAACACGGTCGCCACCGCGGCAATGCTGCCGGAGTGATTGACGACCAGCAGGTTCCAGCCGTAGACGAAGGCGATGATCAGGCCGAACGCTTCGCGCAGGTTGACGTAACCGCCGCCTGCATTCGGTCGTCGCGTGCCGAGTTCCGCGTAGCAAAGCGCACCGATCAGCGCGATCACGCCGCCGACCGCCCATGCGAGCAACTGCTCACTACCCGAACCGGTTTGGCGTGCGATCGAGGCTGGCGTCAGGAAGATGCCGGAGCCGATGATGCCGCCGACCACGACCATCGCCGCGTCCCAAACGTTCAGGCGGCGGGCATAGCCTACGTGTGACTCGCCTGGGGTGGTGGAGGCGGGCTCGTTCATGCGTGCGGTTCCGTGCTGGGTTCGTCGAAGTGGAGCTGGCCGACGATGCAACTGACGCAGTGCCCGCCGATTTCGATACTGCCCGATTCCCGATCGACGGCAACGTCGACCCGACCGTCGCGTCCGACCTCGCGCCCCTGGCTTGCCCGATAGCGGTAGCCGATGGTTCCCAGCACGCCGGTCGAATGAAGGAGTGCCGCGATCGCGGCATTCGCGCTGCCGGTCACCGGATCTTCCGCGATGCCGTCGGCAGGGCAGAACGCGCGCACCGCGATTGCCGCATCGCCGCCATGCTCGCGACCAAACACGGCAATGCCGACAGCGTCGCGGCCACGGGTAGTCAATGCTGCGACGCGCGCAAAATCCGGTTGCAGCGCGCGCACCATCGCGGCATCGGCGAACTCGCCAATCAGCCAGCGTGCACCGACGTCAATCAGGCGTGGCGCAGGATCGGCGTTGGGTGTGGCGCCGAGCGCGGCGGCGAATTCCTCGACCAGCCGCGGCAGCGGCGACTCCAATCGCGCATGCGGCGCCTGCACGAAAATACGCCGTCCGGCACCTTCGCCTTCAATGCGCACCGGCAGCAAGCCTGCGCCGCATTCGAGCGTCAATGCAGCGCGCCCGGCGAGATCGGCACGCGCGTCGAGCACCGCATACGTCGTGCCGACCGTCGGATGGCCGGCAAACGGCAATTCCTGGCGCGGCGTGAAAATGCGCAGGCGAAAGTCCGCCTGTGACGAGGTCGGCGCGAGCACGAAGGTGGTCTCGGACAGATTCGTCCACGCGGCAAAGCGCTGCATCGCCGGCGTATCGAGATCGTCTGCATCGAAAACGACCGCGACCGGATTGCCATAGCCGGCGCGTGCGGTAAACACGTCGATCTGAGCGTAGCGTCGCGCGGTCACGACAGTAGCCGAGCGTTAGGTCGAAGCATGCGCGGGCGGAGACCAGATCGAGCGAGGACTCGATCATGCCCGACTCGTGTTGCCGCGTCTGCCCTGACGGCGCCCTCAATGCGCCCGCGTACGGCCATTCCATTGCGTTCTGCTGCGTTGCACGAAAGAATGCGACGCCGCCGTAACTCCGCAGAAGGAATTCCCTTGAGTTCGATCATCCCCGATTCGGCGAAGGCCGATTTGGTGAAGTCCGATTCGGTCAACGCAGAACCGCGCATGTCCGATTCGCCAGCCCCCTGGGTGGTTGCCAAATTCGGTGGAACCAGCGTTTCCACGCGACCGCGCTGGGAAACCATCGCGCGTATTGCGGCCGGGCACCATGCGCGCGGTCGGCGCGTGCTGATCGTGGTGTCGGCACTCTCCGGCGTGACCGACTTGCTCAAGCAGATCGCTGAAGCGCGCATGGACGAGGCGCGCTGTCGCGAGGCGCAAGCGGGCATCGTCGAACGGCACACTTCACTGCATCGCGACCTGCAATTGCCGACACGAAACGCGCTCGATGGTTGGTTGGCGCGGCTGGATCAATTGATCGTCGATCCGCGCCGCGTGCAGGCGTCACTGCCGTGGCAGGCGGAGGTGTTCGCGCTCGGCGAACTGATGTCGAGCACGCTCGGCGCCGCGTTCCTCGGTCAGTGCGGACGCGAGACAAAATGGCTCGACGCGCGCGAACATCTGCGCGCGCAGCCGCTGGCGAACCAGAACGCGTGGGCGCATTACCTGGCGGCGAACGTGCCGGCGGTGCCGGATGCAGCATTCGCGCAGGCGCTTGCCGCGCGCGGCGACGTCTTCATCACGCAGGGTTTCATCGCGCGCAACGACGCCGGCGAAACCGTCCTGCTCGGCCGCGGCGGTTCGGATACCTCGGCGGGCTATTTCGGCGCGATGCTCAAAGCCGAGTGCGTCGAGATCTGGACCGACGTCCCCGGCATGTTCAGCGCGAATCCGCGCGTTGTGCCCGAAGCGCGCCTGCTCGCCCGGCTCGACTACGAAGAAGCGCAGGAAATCGCGACCACGGGCGCGAAGGTGCTGCATCCGCGCTCGCTCGGACCTCTGCGTCGCGCTGGCGTGCCGCTCGTCATCAAGGACACCAATCGGCCGCAACTCGCCGGTACCGAGATCCGGGCCGCCGCGAGCGATGCGGCGCCATGCGTGAAGGCGATCAGCGCGCGCAAGGGCGTCACCCTGGTGTCGATGGAGACGGTCGGCATGTGGCAGCAAGTCGGCTTCCTCGCCGACGTGTTTGCGGAATTCAAGCGCCATGGCTTGTCGATTGACCTCATCGGTTCGGCGGAAACCAATGTCACCGTGTCGCTCGATCCAAGCGAGAACCTGGTCAATTCCGATGTGCTGTCGGCGCTCGCCGCGGATCTGGCGAAGATCTGTCGCGTGAAAGTCATCGCACCCTGCGCGGCGATCACCCTGGTCGGCCGCGGCATGCGCGCGCAACTGCATCGCCTGTCGAGCGTGCTGGCCGAGTTCGGTGCACTCGACGTGCACATGATCAGCCAATCGTCGAACAATCTGAACCTGACCTTCGTTATTGACGAAGCGCTCGCCGACGGCCTCATCCCGCGCCTGCACGCCTTGCTGATCCACGCCGACGTGTTGCGTGCCGAGGACGGTGCCGTGTTCGGTCCGAGCTGGCGCCAGCTCGGAGAAACAGAGACTACCGCATCGCACGAAACCTGGTGGCGGCGGGAACGCGACACGCTGCTGCGCATCGCCACGGAGGCGTCGCCGCGTTACGTGTATTCGCTTGACCAAGTGCGCGCACAGGCACGTTCGCTGCGCGCGCTCGCTGCGGTCGATCGCTGGCACTACGCGTTGAAGGCCAATCCACATCCGGCGATCCTGCGCGCGTTGCACGAGGAAGGCTTTGCGTTCGAGTGTGTTTCGTTCGCCGAAGTTGAAGCCGTGCGCGCCGCGCTGCCGACGTTGCCAGTCGAGCGCATCCTGTTCACGCCAAACTTCGCGCCACGCGAGGAATACGCCGCCGCACTCGCGGCCGGCGTACGCGTCACTCTCGATGCGCTGCATCCGATCCAGCAATGGGGCGCGTTGTTTGCCGATCGCGAGATTCATTTGCGCATCGACCTTGGTGTCGGGCGCGGTCACCACGACAAGGTGCGCACTGGCGGCGCCACGTCAAAATTCGGTGTCTCGCTCGATCAGGTCGACGAGTTCCGCACACTCGCGCGTAGTGCAGGTGCGCGCATCGTCGGCCTGCACGCGCATCTGGGTTCCGGCATCCTCGATGCCTCGCACTGGCGCACGGTGTATGCGCAGCTCGCCAGTCTTGCTGACGATTTCAGTGACGTCGAATCGCTGGATATCGGTGGCGGCCTCGGTGTGCCTTCGCGACCGGACGAGGTACGGCTCGATCTCGCGGCACTCGGCGATGCGCTCAGCGAGGTCAAGCGCGCCTATCCGAACTTCGCCCTGTGGATGGAACCGGGTCGCTTCCTCGTCGCCGACGCCGGCGTGCTGCTCGCGCGCGTCACCCAGACCAAACGCAAGGGCAGCGTGCACTACGTGGGTATCGACGCGGGCATGAATTCGCTGATTCGTCCGGCCTTGTATGAAGCGTGGCATGAGATCGTGAATCTCACGCGACTCGATGCGCCGGCGGGTGCGATGGTGCAGGTCGTCGGTCCGATCTGCGAAACCGGCGATGTGCTCGGCGCGAATCGCCGATTGCCAGATTGCCGTGAAGGAGATGTGATCCTGATCGCACGGGCCGGCGCGTACGGCGCGGTGATGGCATCGCGCTACAACTTGCGAGAGCCGGCGGTGGAGGTGACGTTGTGATCGGGACACGCCCCCTCACCCCGACCCTCTCCCCGGAGGGGAGAGGGAGAAAAGCAAAGTCCCCACTCCCCTCCGGGGAGAGGGCTAGGGTGAGGGGAAGTCACACGATGACAGAGAGCCAATGAAACGCCTCAACGTCGATCGCGCCCGCGCGCTTCGTGGTGGTCAGACGGATGCCGAACGCGCGTTGTGGCTGCGTCTTCGCAATCGCCTTCTTCTTGGCTGGAAATTTCGACGGCAGCATGAGATCGGACACTACATAGCCGACTTCGTCTGCACCGATGCGTGGCTCATTGTCGAACTGGACGGTGGGCAACATGTTGATCAGGCGCAAGCCGATGCGGAGCGGTCGCAATGGTTGCAGCGGGCGGGCTATCGTGTGTTGCGTTTCTGGAATGATGACGTGCTCAAGAATATTGAAGGTGTGCTGGAGCAGGTCGCGGTGGCCCTGGACGACACGCCCCCTCACCCCGACCCGCTCCCCGGTGGGGAGAGGGAGCACAGCAATGTCCCTCTCGACTCCGGGGAGAGGGTGAGGGGAAGTCGCAGGGTGGCAGGACCGTCAATGAATCGCAGCAACCCCAAACAACCATGCAAAACATGAGTATTCCAACCGATCCGCGCAGCGCCAAAGCGTTCCGCTTCGTCCGCCGTGACTACGCCGATGGCGTCGCTTCGCTCGTCTACGCGTTCGACGACGGTCCCGAGCTGATCGAGCGGGTCGTTTTTCCGGATGCGCCTGTCCTCGCGCCGGAGCGCGCGACTGCATTCGATGCAGCACTGGACCTGGTGCACCTGATCGCCGGCGTCAGCTACTACAAGGCAGGCGTACCCGCTGAGCTGCGCGTCGAAAGCGCGCAGCTCGATTTGCCGACCACCGCGTTTCTCGATGCGCTCTACCTGCATGGCCTCGGTGAGTTTGCCTATCACAACCATCTTGATTTACGCGGGCGAATCAGGTTTCCCGTCGACACCATCCCCACCCAAACCCTCCCCTTGAAGGGGAGGGCTTCAGAGCGTCGTCGCACGCTCGTGCCGATCGGTGGTGGCAAGGATTCGCTGGTCAGTGTGGAGATCCTGAAAGCGGCAGGCGAGGATGCGACCGCGGTTTGGGTCGGGAACTCGCCGCTGATTGCCGCGTGCGCGGAACGCACCGGTCTGCCGACGCTGAACATCCGCCGCGAACTATCGCCGCTGCTGTTCGAGTACAACAAGCAGGGCGCCTACAACGGACACATTCCCGTCACGGCGATCAACTCGGCGATTCTCGCGGTTGCGTCGGTGCTGTATGGCTTCGATGCGATCGCCTTCTCGAACGAACGCTCGGCATCGAGCGCGACACTCGAATACGACGGCCAGCCGGTCAATCACCAGTGGAGCAAGAGCTGGGAATTCGAGCGCCTGTTCCATGACTTGCTGAAGACCAACGTGGATCCGGGACTCACATATTTTTCGCTGCTGCGGCCGCTGTCCGAACTCGCCGTGGCCGAACGATTCGCGCGCAACGCGCGCTACGACGACGTGTTCTCCAGTTGTAACCGCAACTTTCGCATCCTCGGCCCGAAACCGGCCGACCGCTGGTGCGGGCAATGTCCGAAATGCCATTTCGTCTTCCTCGCGCTGGCGCCGTTCATGCCCAAGCCGCGACTGCTCGCGATCTTCGGTCGCAATCTGCTCGATGACGCCAGCCTCGCGACTGCGTTCGATGCGCTGATGGAATTTCGCGAGCACAAGCCGTTCGAATGCGTCGGCGAAGGTATTGAATCGCGTGCGGCGATGCAGGCGCTGGTTGCACGCGCGGAGTGGCGCGAGGATGCGCTGGTCGCGCGCTTCGCCGACGAAGTCGCAGCGCAACTGGATGCCAGCGAACTCGCGCTCGCTCCACTGCTCGTGCCGTCTGGAGAGCACCTTATCCCGCAACGCCTGCTGCAACTCGTCAATGCGCATCGCTGATTTCGTTGGCAAGCAGGTCGCGATCTGGGGTTTCGGTCGCGAGGGCCGGGCGGCGCTGGCAGCGTTGCATGCGCGCCTGCCGGATCTGCCGGTTACCTTGTTTTGCAGCGAAGCCGAAGCATCTGCGCTCGACGAAGAGGTATCGCAGCTTCCGCCGCTCCCACCACCTCCGTCGCTCTCACCGCAGCGGACAATGGAATCAGGTGGGAGCGGCTTCAGCCGCGATGCCCTGACGATCGTCGCCGGGCATCCCACGGCGGCATCCCTATCCGCGTTCGATATCGTGATCAAGTCGCCCGGCATCAGCGCGTATCGCGCGGAGATCTTTGAGGCGCAGCACAACGGCACACATTTCACCTCGGGCACCGCTTTGTGGTTCGCCGAACATCCCGAGGCGCGCGTGATCGCTGTCACCGGCACCAAGGGCAAGAGCACCATCAGTGCGTTGATCGCGCACCTGCTGCGATCGCTGGGACGCCGCGTCGCGCTCGCCGGCAACATCGGCTTGCCGCTGCTGGAGCTGCTCGATCCGCTGCAAGAACCTGATTGGTGGGTGGTCGAGTTATCGAGTTTCCAGACGCGCGAAGCCAGCGCGGTCGAGGTCGGCGTGATCAACAACGTGTATGAAGAACATCTGGACTGGCACGGATCGCGCGAACGCTATGCAGACGACAAACTCGCGCTCGCCGCCGTTTCAAAAGTGCTCGTGATGAATGCGCTGCAGCCGGAGCTGCAGTTGCGTCTGCACGCGCATCCGCAGCGGGTCGCGTTCGGCGATGCGAGTGGCTGGCATCTGAACGATCACTCGATATGGTGCGGCATGCAGCGCGTCGTCGATCTCGTATCATCACCCTTGCCGGGTCCACACAACGCACTGAACCTGTGCGCTGCGCTTGCTGCGATCGAAGCGGCTGGCGAAGACGCGGTGGCGTGCGCAGCTGCTGTCGCGCGTTTTCATCCGCTGCCGCACCGCATGCAGACACTCGGCGAGCGCGATGGCCTCAGCTTCGTAGATGACAGCATTGCAACGACACCGCAGGCGACGCTGGAAGCACTCGCAAGTTTCCGCGGTCGTGCGATCACGGTGCTCGTCGGTGGACATGATCGCGGCCTCGATTGGCGCGCGTTCGCGCAGGCTGTGCACGCCATACCTCCGCACGCGATTGTCACCATGGGCGCCAACGGACCACGCATTTACGACATGCTGCGTGCCGAGGGCGGCGAGTATCGGCTTGAATCCGTCCTCACGCTCGCAGATGCCGTAGCGGCGGCGCGCGCTGCGACACACGCGGGCGGCGTCGTGCTGATGTCGCCGGGCGCGCCGAGCTTTGATCAGTTCAAGGACTACGCCGAGCGCGGTCGCGTCTTCGCCAATCTTGCCGGTTTCGATGGCGACGCCATTGGCTCCATCGAGGGCTTGGGCATCGCTTGAGACACGTCGTGATTCGACGTGATCACCTTTTCGCACGCATGCAACAGCGCACACCATGTGCGCATCCCCTGCTCAAGAGTATCCCCCATGAATCGCTACCTCGTCCTCGTGATGCGCGAACCGGAATTCGATCTTTCCCTCGTCGATGCGCACATGCAATTCATCGCGGAACTGCGCGCCGCCGATCGCATCGAACTTTCTGGCGGCTTCAGCGATAAATCCGGCGGCGCCTACCTGCTGCGCGCCGCGACGCTCGACGAAGCGAGCGAGATCGCGTGGCGCGACCCCTTGCATCTGCAGCGCGCCTCGCGCATCAGCGTGCATGAGTGGCTGGCAAAATAGCGCGGACGCTGCGCTGCTATGCTCGCCGTCACCGACCT
Organism: Dokdonella sp.; assembly: GCA_039919785.1. GTDB lineage: Bacteria > Pseudomonadota > Gammaproteobacteria > Xanthomonadales > Rhodanobacteraceae > Dokdonella_A. The sequence goes on from JBDSFA010000090.1 coordinate 14,956, forward strand.
CACGCCGCTCCGATGAACTCGCCAACAGACATCCCCATACGCGTCTGGGATCTGCCGACTCGAATCTTCCACTGGACCCTCGTCGGCTTGATCGCGCTGCAATTTGCGAGTGGCGAGTTCAGCCTGTTGCCGATGCAATGGCACTACTGGCTTGGCTACGCGACGCTGGCGCTGATCGTGTTCCGCGTGCTGTGGGGTTTTGCCGGTTCGCAGACGAGCCGCTTCACGCATTTCATGCGCAGCCCCCGAGCGGTGCTGCGCTATTTCGCCGACGTCGCGCACGGGCGCGAAACGCGCACGCCAGGACACAATCCGGTGGGCGGATGGTCAGTCCTGCTGATGCTGGCCGTGGTTGCACTGCAGGCGATCAGTGGTCTGTTTACCAGCGACGACATCAGCGAAGAGGGGCCACTCGTCGCACGCGTGTCCGATGCGACTGTTTCGCTGATGACATCCATCCATCATCTCAATCGCTATGCGCTGTTGTTGCTGATCGCCGTGCACGTCGGCGCGGTCGGGCTGCACTACGTGAAACGCAACGAGAACCTCGTCGCACCGATGCTGCATGGGCGCGCGACCTTCGATCGTGCGCATGCGCTGCGTTTCGTATCGACGTGGCGCGCACTGGCGCTGCTGGCGCTCAGCCTCGGCGCCGTGTGGGCACTGGTGGTGTGGGGTGAGGCGAAGTGATGGTGGGTCAACCCGCTGCGGGATCGGCCTAGCTCGCAATGCTTTGCTGGGACGTGGGCACCATCCCCACCTAAATCCTCCCCTTGAAGGGGAGGACTTCAAATCGCTGCGCTTGAGCCCTCCCCTTCAAGGGGAGGGTTGGGTGGGGATGGTGTTGCTGGAGCGGCGCAAAAGCATCGCGGCCAAAGCCGCTCGCACAACGAGCGCGTCACTCTTCCTTGCGATACTTGTCGTGGCAGGCCTTGCACGAGCCGGCGGTCTGCTTGAACTGCTCTTTCATCTTCGCTTCGTCGCCGCCCTTGGCAACTTCTGCGAGAAGCTTGGACTGCTTGACCAGGTCGTCCATCTTCGACTTGAAGTCGTCCATGTTCTTCCAGATCTCGGGCTTGGCTTCGGTGTCGGCGCCGGTGGCGGAACCTTCCGGGAATCCTTCGAGCAATTGCGGCGCAAGGAACGCGATGCGCTCGGCGCGCTTGGCGAAATCGGCGGCATCCCACGGCGTCTTCCCGCGCACCATCTGTGCGATCGGGCCGAAGTTCCAGCCGAGCAGCGTGTACCCACTTTGCCGGTAGGCAATCGCGGCTTCCGGCTTCACGGCAGCGGTCGCGACGGCGGTGCCGGCAAGCGAGACTGCAATAGCGAGGGTGAGCGTGGCAAGGCGCATCGGGTTTCTCCGGTCGGTCATGTGAATGCGCAGTGTAGCAGCGGCTATCGACCGCGCCAGCGCCCCGCGGGAGGACTATGCTACGGGTTTGG
>JBDSFA010000385.1:0-12034 GCA_039919785.1 Dokdonella sp.
ATCAAGCTCGGCTATATGAGCTTCTTCGTGAAGGCCGCCTGTGAAGCACTCAAGCGCTATCCCGTCGTCAACGCCTCGGTCGACGGCAGCGACGTGATCTACCACGGCTATCAGGATATCTCGGTCGCCGTTTCAACCGACAAGGGTCTGGTTACGCCAGTACTGCGCGACGCGCAGAACATGAGCTTTGCCGAGATCGAAAAAGCGATTGCGGTTTACGCGAAGAAGGCGCGCGAAGGCGGTCTGACCCTTGACGATCTGCAGGGCGGCACGTTCACCGTCACCAACGGCGGCACATTCGGATCGCTGCTGTCGACGCCGATCGTCAATCCGCCACAGAGCGCGATCCTCGGCATGCACACGATCAAGGAACGCGCGATCGTCGAGAACGGCCAAGTCGTCGCTGCGCCGATGATGTACATCGCGATCAGCTACGACCACCGCATCATCGATGGCAAGGATGCGGTGCTGTTCCTCGTAGACATCAAGAATCAGCTCGAAAATCCGCAAAGGATGTTGCTCGGCCTGTAGGATCAAGCAGCATGGGATTCGAGATTCGGGATTCGGGATTGGAAAGAGCGGGCGCATCCCCGCACCGTTCCGTTTACCGCTTTTGCGAATCCCGAATCTCCAATCCCGAATCCCAGTGAGCGAAGCGAACTCATGAGCGAACAGAAATTCGACGTCATCATCATCGGTGCCGGACCCGGCGGCTATGTGGCTGCGATCCGCGCCGCACAGCTTGGACTGAAAACCGCCTGCGTCGATGATTTCGTTGGCAAGGACGGCAAGGCCGCACTCGGCGGCACCTGTCTCAACGTCGGTTGCATTCCATCAAAGGCGCTGCTCGATTCATCGCGGCAGTTCTGGAATTTGACCCAGCACTTCGACGTGCACGGCATCACCACGAGCGACGCGAAGATCGACATTGGCACGATGGTCGGCCGCAAGGACAAGATCGTCAAGCAGTTCACCGGCGGCATCGCGATGCTGTTCAAACAAAACAAGGTCACGCCTTTCTTCGGCAAGGGCAAGCTGCTAAAGGACCGCCAAGTCGAAGTGACCGCGGCGGACGGCAGCAAGCAGATTCTGGCCGCGACCAATGTGATCATCGCGACCGGGTCGGTGCCGATCGAGCTCCCGTTCGCCAAGTTCGATGGCAAGCACATCGTCGACAATGCGGGCGCGCTTGATTTCAGTGAGACGCCCAAGCGGCTCGGCGTGATCGGCGCTGGCGTGATCGGCCTCGAACTTGGAAGCGTTTGGAAACGCCTGGGTGCGGACGTCACCATCATCGAAGCGCTGCCGGAATTCCTCAGCCTTGCCGATGCCGACATTTCCAAGGCAGCCGCGCGCGAGTTCGCCAAGCAAGGCCTGAAGATCGAGCTCGGCGCGAAGCTGTCAAAGGCCGAGATCAAGGGCAATGAAGTCCATCTCACCTATTCTGCAAAAGACGGCGAGAAGCAGCTCGTCGTCGACAAGCTGCTGGTCGCTGTCGGTCGCCGCGCTTATACCGACGGCGTGCTGGGCGACGGCACCGGCGTAAAGATCGACGAGCGTGGTCGCATCGCCGTCGACGAGCACAACTGGAGCGGCGTCGAAGGCGTATGGGCGGTCGGCGACTGCGTGCGCGGCCCGATGCTCGCGCACAAGAGTTCCGAGGAAGGCGTGATGGTCGCCGAGATCATCGCCGGCAAGGCCGGCCACGTGAATCTCGACAATGTGCCGTGGGTGATCTACACGGAACCTGAAATCGCCTGGGTCGGCAAGACCGAAGCGCAGTGCAAGGCGGAAGGCATCCCGTACAAGACCGGCAGCTTCCCGTTTGCAGCGATAGGCCGCGCAGTCGCGATGAACGAGCCTGCAGGCCTCGTGAAAATGATCGCGCATGCGGAAACCGACCGCATTCTCGGCGTGCACCTGGTCGGTGCGAACGTTTCCGAGCTCGTCGCCGAGTGCGTCGTCGCAATGGAATTCAAGGGTTCGTCCGAAGACATCGCGCGCATCGTTCATGCCCATCCGACATTGTCGGAAGCGGTGCACGAGGCGGCACTGGCGGTCGACAAGCGCGCGATTCACAAGGGCAACTGATCCTCCAGATCGACATGCATCGGCCCGCTCGTGGCGACATGGGCGGGCCTTTTAGTTCTGGTAGGAGCCCGCGCGGGCGATGCTCCTGCTGTGATGCGCCGCGGAAAATTGCAGCAAGAGCATGTCCGCCAAACGGCCTTCTACAACCACCTCCCAGCTCAGGGAAATCCATGCCCCAACCCATCGCCATTTGCGTCTATTGCGGCTCCAGCAGCGGCAGCCATCCCGAGTACGCCGAACAGGCGCACGCGTTCGGCGCGGAAATGGCTCGACGTGGCGTCGTCCTGGTCTATGGCGGCGGCAACGTGGGCCTGATGGGCGTGGTGGCCGACGCGGTGCTTGCCGGTGGCGGCAAGGTGATTGGAGTCATTCCGCGCCAATTGGTGGAACTGGAAGTAGCCCATCCGCAGCTGAGCGAACTTGTAGTCGTCGAAACCATGCATCAGCGCAAGACACGCATGTATGAATTGTCTGACGCCTTCGTTGCGCTACCCGGGGGTTTGGGCACCATGGACGAGATGTTCGAGATGCTCACGTGGGCGCAGCTCGGCCTGCACCGCTATCCGTGTGCATTCCTGGACGTGCGTGGCTATTACCGCGATTTGCGCCAAATGATGCAGCACATGGTCGAGGAAAACTTCGTGCGTGCCGAACAACTTGAGAGCATCTGGTTCGGCGCCAGCATGACCGCCTTGTTCGGCTGGATGCAGGATTATCAGGGCAGCTATGTGCCCAAATGGATCGACAACCGCAGCATCGACGCCTGACCGCCTACCGGGACATTGCCATGACCTCTTTCCGCGCTTTGCGCATCCACAACGACGACACAGGCTATCGCGCCAGCATCGAGCCGATGCAAATCGACGAGCTCTCGCCCGGCGAGGTGCTGGTCAAGGTTGCGTATTCCTCGGTCAACTACAAGGACGCACTGGCTGGCACCGGCAAAGGAAAGATCCTGCGCCATTTCCCGCTCAACGGCGGCATCGACGTCGCCGGCTATGTCGCCGCATCGACCGATCCGGCGTTCAAGGAAGGCGACCAGGTTCTGTGCACCGGTTGCGGGCTGTCGGAGACACGCGATGGAGGCTATGCCGAGTACGCGCGGCTCGAATCGAAATGGACGATACCGCTGCCGGCTGGTTTGACCTTGCGCGAGTCGATGGCGCTCGGCACGGCCGGTTTTACCGCGGCGTTGTCGCTGTTCCAGATGGTGCGCAATGGCCAGATTCCCGAAATGGGGCCGATTGTCGTCACTGGCGCAACCGGCGGGGTCGGCTCGCTCGCGATCGACATCCTCACCCGTGCCGGTTTCGAGGCGCATGCGATCACCGGCAAGGTCGAGCAGTTCGACTGGTTGATGGGCCTTGGCGCCAAGCAGTGCATCGCACGCACCGGCTTGTATTGGGGTCAGCGTCCGCTGGAGACGGCGCGCTGGGCGGGCGCCATCGACAACGTCGGCGGCGACATGCTCGCGGGCCTCAGCCGCGTGATCCATCCCTACGGCAACATCGCCAGTTGCGGACTGGCAGCGTCGGCGGATCTGGCTACAACGGTCATGCCGTTCATCATTCGCGGCCTCAGTCTGCTCGGAATCGCCTCCGCCGGCACCGCACTTCCGATCCGCGAGCAGGTCTGGGAACACCTCGCAGGTGAATGGAAACCGGCTCATCTGGAAAAAATAGCAACCCGGGAGGTCGGGCTTGCTGACATTCCCACGGTTTTCGATACCATGCTCGCTGGCAAATCGCTCGGCCGCACGGTTGTGAAAATCGGCTAAGCGGCGCTAGCCCAAGCGGCGATGCAAGTCTAGAATGGGCCCTTCAACAGGGGAAACGAAGAAATGTCCAGAGTACTGATTGTCGACGACTCACCGTCGCAGCTGGTCGGCATGCAACGGACGGTCGAGAAACTCGGCCACCAAGTCCTCACCGCGGAGGATGGCGCTGCCGGCGTCGAAGTCGCGCGCCGTGAATTGCCGGACCTGATCCTCATGGATGTCGTGATGCCGAACCTCAACGGGTTCCAGGCAACGCGCACGATCGCCAAGGATCCGAAAACGAGCCATATCCCGATCGTGCTCGTCACGACCAAGGATCAGGACACGGATCGAGTTTGGGGTATGCGCCAAGGCGCCAAGGCCTACGTGACCAAGCCGATTGACGACGCAGAGCTGACGCGCGTGATCAAGGAATACCTGCCGGCCGCCTGAGCGCGCACACCACGATCCGCGCGCATCATGCGCGCGGATCGAATTCGAACAACTTGGCCATGTCCTCATAGCCCGCACGCTGTGCATCGGTCTCGGCTTTGGGTACGTGAACTTCGAGCGTGACGATCTGATCGCCCGGAGTCTTGCCTGGCCAGCCGCGTCCGCGCAGACGCATCTTGCGACCGCCGTCCGAACCCTCCGGTATGCGCAACTCGACATTTCCGCCAAGCGTCGGCACCGTCACGGTGGCGCCGAGCGCCGCTTCCCAAGGCGCCACCGGAAGCGTGATCAGCACGTGGGTTCCTTCGAGTCGGAATCGCGGGTCTTCGCGCAGACCCACCTCAAGAATGAGATTTCCTGCGGCACCTCCGTGTGTGCCTGGGTAACCCTGCCCAGTCAGGCGTACTTGTTGTCCGGAGACGATGCCCGCCGGAATCTTCACCTCGAGTGTTCGTTCGCCCTGGCCATCGCGCACGCTGATGCGTTCGCGACCACCGTGATACGCGGTGACGAGATCGACGGTGATCTGCGCGTGCAGATCACGCCCGCGGCGCGGACCAGCACGACTACCGCCGGCGCGATTGCCGAACAAGGACTCGAAGAAATCGCTGTAGTCGCCCTCGCCATCGCTGCCCGCCTCGCGCCGCCAATTGGGTGGTGCTCCGCGAAATTCGTCACCACCCCGATAGCCGCCAGCGCGAATCTGGTCGTATTCCTTGCGCCGTGCGGGCTCGCGCAACGCCTCGTAGGCTTCGTTGATTGACTTGAACTTATCCACGGCACCCGTTTCCTTGCTGACGTCCGGGTGGAACTTGCGCGCCAACCGCCGGTACGCCGACTTGATTTCGGCGTCGGCTGCATCGGGTTTGACCCCGAGGATTTCGTAGTAATCCTTGAACTCCATCCACTACCTCGAAACTTCAAAAACGAAAACGGCCCGCGGTTGCGCAGCCGCGGGCCGGGATTGCATCGTCCGGTACGCTGCCCATTCCGAGCAGCGTACCAAAGCCATCACGTCGGCATAAGCGTACGCGTTCCTCAGCCGTTGATGACGATGCGTCGCGGCGTCATTTCAGCCTTCTTCGGGATCGAGATTTCAAGCACGCCATTGCGGCCAACCGCACTGATACTTTCCGCATCGGCGCTGTCCGGCAGTGCGAAGCGGCGGTCGAATCGGCCGTGCAGGCGCTCGCTACGCGTCGAATGGACGCCCTCGCCCGCCTCTGGCGCCTTACGCTCACCCTTGAGAGAAAGTGCGCCCTTTTCCATCTGGATCTCGATGTCGGCAAGATCGACGCCGGGCAGGTCGGCGAGAATCACGAAACGCGTGGACTCCTCACGGATGTCGACGCGCGGAACCCACGCCTGCGCTTCTTCGGTCGCGACGCCATCGGCCGCATGACGGAGGAAATGGTTCAGAACGTGCTGGGACGGCGTATGGGCGCGCACGAAGCATGGGTTGTGTTGGGTGACGAACATGTGTTTCTCCGCATTTGGCTGCGGCAAGAACGCCGCGATGAACGAAAAATAGGTACGCCAAACCGGCTTTCAAGGGCTGCTATTTTCAAGAGCCCCACCCCGACAAAGGCCGCGCGACAAAGGCCACGCAAGGAAGGCCGCGCAGTTATGATTCCGTTTCACCCAACCAGGTATTTGCGATGACCATCCAGATTGACGACCGTATTCCCGCCGCGACCCTGAACGTACTCAGGGACGGCGTACAACCCATCTCGACTGACGAGATTTTCGCGGGCAAGAAGGTGGTTCTGTTTTCCGTACCCGGTGCCTTCACGCCGACGTGTTCGGCCCGTCACCTTCCCGGCTACGTCGAACACTTCGATGCGTTCCGCCAGCGCGGGATCGATGTCGCCTGCATTGCGGTCAACGACGCGTATGTGATGGACGCGTGGGCAAAGACGCAGCAGGTGCCCGATGGACTCATGATGCTCGCCGACGGCAACGGCGCGTTCTCGCAGGCCCTTGGGCTAGAGATGGACGCGACGCGCTATGGCATGGGCATGCGCGGCAAGCGCTTCGCGCTATACGCGGAGGATGGCGTAGTGAAGCAACTCCACGTCGAGGCGCCTGGCGAGTTCAAGGTATCCAGCGCAGAGTCGATGCTGGAAGCCATCGGCTGATCGAAATATCTTTCACGGTGTCGTAGGAACAATTGCCTGTGGGAGCGGCTTCAGCCGCGATGCTCAGGCGTGGATTTACACCGAGCGACACCATCCCCACCCAACCCTCCCCTTGAAGGGGAGGGCTATGGATGCGCCTTACTCGGCTGGCGGCAGAGACTCCGGGGCAGCATCACCTTCGATGGCCACCGCATCGGCAGCGTCATCGTCGCCGAGTGAATCAACCTTGACCACACCCACCAGCGCTTCGTCGGCGGGCAGACGGATCAGGGTCACACCCTGCGTGTTGCGACCCACCAGCGCGATTTCGCTCGCTCGCGTGCGCACGAGGGTACCCTGATTCGAGATCAGCATGAGCTCGTGGTCTTCGCCAAGCTGCACTGCGCCAATCAGCGCGCCGTTGCGCTCGGAACACTGGATTGCGATCACGCCCTGCGTGCCACGCCCCTTGCGCGGGTAGTCGGCCAGCGGCGTGCGTTTGCCGAAACCGCGTTCGGTTGCGGTGAGGACATCGTCCTCGCCTTCGCGAACGATCAGGCTGACCACCTGCACGCCTTCGGCGAGGCGCATGCCTCGCACGCCGGTAGCGGTGCGGCCCATCGAGCGCACGGAATTCTCATCGAAGCGCACGGCCTTGCCGTTTGATGCGAACAACAGGATGTCGCGTGCACCATCGGTAATCTGCACGTCGACCAGGGCGTCGCCCTCATCGAGCCCAATCGCTATCTTGCCGCGCTGCAGCTGGAATGCAAACTCGGTCAGCGGCGTCTTCTTCACCGTTCCGTTGCGCGTGGCGAAGAATACGTAACGATCTTCGCTGAATTCGCGTACCGGCTGCACGGCCTGCACTTTTTCGTCAGGCTCAAGCGGCAGCAGATTCACAATTGGCTTGCCGCGCGCATTCGGACCCGCATCCGGCAACTTGTAGACCTTGAGCCAGAACACGCGGCCGGCGCTGGTGAACACGAGCAGGATGTCGTGCGTGTTCGCAATCCACAGGCGCTCGACGAAATCCTCTTCTTTCATGTTCGTCGCGGAACGACCCCGGCCGCCGCGGCGTTGCGCGCGATAAATACTTGCAGGCTGGCGCTTCGCATAGCCTGCATGCGACAGCGTGACGACGACGTCCTCGGGCTCGATCAGATCGAGGATGTCGAGGTCTTCCTGACTGACCTGGATCGCGGTACGGCGCGCATCGCCATACTGCTCCTTCAATGCAACGAATTCGTCGCGGATGATCTTCAGCAGCACGTCCGGATTTTCGAGAATCTCGATGAGCCCGGCGATCGTGTGCAGCAATTCCTTGTACTCGTCGCTGAGCTTTTCCTGTTCCAGCCCGGTCAGGCGGTTCAGGCGCATCTCCAGGATTTCCTTGGCCTGGGTCTCGGATAACTGGTAGCCGTCAGCCTGCAAACCGTTCTCGACCGACATCTCTTCCGGGCGCGATGCCTCCGCACCGGCAGCCGCGAGAAGCGCGCGTACCATGCCCGGCTCCCAACGACGCGCGAGCATGCGTTGTTTCGCTTCGTCCGAATTCGGCGAGGTCTTGATCAGCTCGATCATCTCGTCGATGTTCGCGAGCGCGACGGTCAACCCTTCGACGATGTGCGCACGCGCACGCGCCTTGCGCAGATCGAAGATGGTGCGACGGGTAACGACTTCGCGCCGATGGCGGATGAATGCGTCCAGGATTTCGCGCAAGCCGAGTGTGCGCGGCTGGCCGTCGAGCAACGCAACCATGTTGATGCCGAACGTGACCTGCAGCTGGGTCTGCTGGAACAGGTTGTTGAGCAGCACATCGGCCGAGGTATCACGACGCACTTCGATGACGACGCGCAGGCCGTCCTTGTCCGATTCATCGCGCAGTTCGGTAATGCCCTCGATGCGCTTTTCCTTGACCAGCTCGGCGATCTTCTCGATCAGCCGCGCCTTGTTCACCTGATACGGCAGTTCGCTGACGATGATTGTCTCGCGACCGTTGTCCTCGGTTTCGATGTCGGCCTTGGCGCGCACCAGGATGCGGCCGCGCCCGGTCTTGTACGCCTCGACGATGCCGGCAGAGCCGTTGATGATGCCCGCCGTCGGAAAATCCGGGCCGGGTATGAGGCGCATGAGATCGTCGAAGCCAAGCTCCGGATCGTCGATCAGCGCAATACATGCGGACAGCACTTCGGTGAGGTTGTGCGGCGGGATATTCGTCGCCATACCCACGGCGATGCCGGACGAACCATTCACCAGCAGATTCGGGATCCGCGTCGGCAGGACAGTCGGCTCGAGTTCCTTCTCGTCGTAGTTCGGCTGATAGTCGACGGTTTCCTTGTCGATGTCGGCCAGCAGCTCTGACGCGAGTCGCTCCAGACGGCACTCGGTGTAGCGCATCGCGGCCGCTTCGTCACCGTCGACCGAGCCGAAGTTGCCCTGGCCGTCGACGAGCATGTAGCGCATCGAGAAATCCTGCGCCATGCGCACCAACGCGTCATAGATCGACGAGTCACCATGCGGGTGGAACTTACCCATCACCTCGCCGACCACGCGCGCGCACTTCACGTACGGGCGGTTCCAGGCGGTATTCGCTTCGTGCATCGCATACAGGGTGCGCCGATGCACCGGCTTCAGGCCATCGCGTACGTCGGGCAGCGCGCGGCCGACGATCACGCTCATCGCGTAATCGAGATAACTCTTGCGGACTTCGTCCTCGATATTGACGCGAATGACTTCTTTGGCCAGCTCAGCCATCAGGAACCCTCTGCAAGTCTTGAATACCGGAAGCGCGTCGACCCTGCGGGGTTTTTCAGCGTGGAAAAATACAGCGCAGGCGACGTTCGCATGGGTCGCGCACACGCCTTGTGGCGCGCGCGAGCACAACACGAAATCTTACCATGCGAGGGCGCTGCAAAGCAGGTTTTTCGCTGCCGGGAACGGGACTTACGCGCGCCCCAAGGTGGCTGGCCGCGGCCCTTGGGACAGTCAGAAAACCGCACATCCCGCAAGAACTGCTTGAGGCCGATTTTCAAACGCTATTGGTGCGTCCGCTCTTCCTGCGGCGCGCGAAAAATCCAGTACTTGGAGGTCACGAAATTCACGATCGCGCCGGCCACCGAACCCGCTGCCACGCCAATCGCAGGCCAGTTAGTGCGCACCAGTGGCCAAATCGAAATGCAGACCACGTAGGCGCCGTAGTTCAACGCAAAACCGATCGCCATGGCGACGAGGTAGCGCAGCAACTCGCGTCGGCGACTGCCTCCGCCATGGCCCGCGAAGGTGTAGCGCCGATTGAATCCCCAGGTCGTCGTCGCCGCTGCGAGGAACGAAACGACACGGGCACCGTAAGGATTGATCGCAAATTCGCGCACCAGCAATTGCACGACGCCGGCATCGACGACGAAACCGATCACGCCGACGATCGCGAACAACACGATTTGCTTGCGCAGCATCCTCTTCCTTCTGCGCGAACGTCAGCGACTGCCGCCGAACATGTTGCCCATGCGTTTCGCATCGGGATGCTCGACGATGCCACGTTCGGTCACGATCGCATCGATCAAGGACGCTGGCGTCACGTCGAATACGGGGTTCCACGCATTGGCACCTTCGATCACGGTGCGTTGTTCGCCAAAGCCAAACAGCTCATCCGGCGAACGCAATTCGATCTCGATGGCCGCGCCGTTCAGCGTCGACATGTCGACCGTTGATGAGGGCGCGACAACCATGAACTTGACGCCGTGATGGCGCGCGCTGATGGCGAGTTGATAAGTACCGATCTTGTTGGCGGTGTCGCCGTTGGCAGCGATCCGATCGGCACCGACGATGACCCATTGGACGACACCTGAATTCATCAGGTGCGCAGCAGCGGAGTCCGCGACCAGGGTCGCCGGGATTCCGTCACGCAACAGCTCCCACATCGTCAGGCGCGCACCCTGCAGCCACGGTCGCGTCTCGCCAGCGAACACGCGCGCGATCTGACCACTGCGGACGCCAGCGCGGATGACACCCAGGGCTGTGCCGAAACCCGCGGTCGCGAGCGAACCGGTGTTGCAATGAGTGAGCACGCCAACATCCGTGCCGAGCAGCGCCGCACCCAGTTCACCCATGTGCCTGTTCGCGGCGAGATCCTCTTCCTGGATCGCTTGCGCCTCGCGCGCCAGCGCTTCGGCGTCCGCATTGTGTGAGATCGCACGCTTCATGCGGTCCAGCGCCCACATCAGATTCACCGCCGTCGGTCGAGCGGCGCGCAACAGCGCGAGCGCAGCGTCGAGCTGCACAGGATCACGCTGCGCAGCAATGACGACGCCCCAGGCCGCCGCAATGCCGATCGCGGGCGCGCCGCGCACCACCAGTTCACGGATCGCATCGGCGACCTCGGCTGCACTGTGGCAATCGACGTAGGTTTCCTCGACCGGCAAGCGGCGCTGGTCAAGCAAGCGCAGGTAATTGCCCCGCCAAAAGACGGCGCGTATCGAATCGTGGCTGGTCGAGGACGAGGTGCTCATGCGCATTGCCTGACGGCCGGCACCATCGCGGCATGCCGGTCATTTGAAAACAAATGGGTTTACGAGGCGCCCAGATTAGCAGGGGCAGGCGCGACGCGACCAGCAGCGCGGGTACGCGAGCGTGATTGCGGCGTGCGCGCTCGGGCTAAGCGAGTCACAAATCCTTGGCTCAAACAGAGATCGCGGCGCCTTGTTCGTCTCACAAAAAAACCAGGCCGAAGCCTGGCTTTTTGCAGATCTGGTGGGCGGTGCAGGGATCGAACCTGCGACCCTTGCCGTGTGAAGGCAATGCTCTACCGCTGAGCTAACCGCCCGAGGTCGTTTCTGCTGCGATCACCCGCTGCAATTAATGTTTTGCCGGTGAACGCCTGGAAGACACAGGGGGTTGGCGTTTTATCGCCATCCCGGCGTCAGGCGACAGCCTTGAGTGGTGCCGGAAATAGGAATCGAACCTACGACCTCATCATTACGAATGACGCGCTCTACCAACTGAGCTATTCCGGCACGGGGCGCGGAGTATAGACAGTCGCCCGGTTATGGACAAGCCATCCCGGAAGTAAAGCGCCTACCAGCACCTTCCGTTGGAATGGTTGTCCGCAGGAGCATCCTTTCCTCCGGTGCTGTTGAGTGTGAGGTAGCTGCAACTGTCGATCGCTTGAACGGTACCCGGCGTTGGGGTCACCCTCACCGTGAACGTCTGATTTGCGTTTTGAAGATCGACACGGGCCGTGTAGTTGCCGTTTTCCGAGGTGTTACTGACGCCCAAGCTCGGCGCCGGGCCCGATATGACATTCGTATATCGGTTGAAGTTCGTAAAAAAACGTTCTTCCGCAGAGGCAATGCGCATCGCGAGATCATGGCCTTCCGCACGTCGCGTCCGAAATGCAAATCTTTGATAGCTCGGAAACGCAATCGCGGCAAGAATCGCGATGATCGCGACAACGATCATCATCTCGATCAAGGTGAATCCTTTTCTATTGGCCATCAGCATCGCACTCCCCGATTCACTTGATTAGTGGTCCGCGGCGACGATTGCGCCGCGGACCCCGAGCCTTATTGCACGTCCAGCAGCTCGCGCCAAGCACTGCGATGCCAGACCGGCACGCCCT